>CAKZMA010000955.1 GCA_937127375.1 uncultured Coleofasciculus sp.
CCTATACCTCCCAAATGTGTCACAATTGCCTGCACATTCACCCTGTAAAAGGAATCCCCACACTGCTAATGTAGTATGATTTTGTAGTATAGGCTCAATTCAAGACTGACAGTGATTTTCCAACGAAGCAGACTACCAACGGCGCCCTAGTTACCTTGCTCAGTAGCTAGCTCAATAGCTAACTGAATAGCTAGAATCCTATCTTCGAGTCGCCACAAGGGAGAGCTATTAAACTCACCTTGTCTCTGTAACTCCTCTTGTTGGGTGTCTAGGCTATCTAGTTTATTAAGTACCTTCTTAAAAGGGAACTCTTTCTTCATTTAACAAAATCAATATCGTAAACTTCATTCTGATAGTCCCAGTCCGCATAAGCCATTCTCCCCTGCTGGGAGCATTCATCACCAGAACGCATCTCTTTATCAATCTGATTGAGAACCCGCTGAGACACATATCGAGCAATTAACCCCCCGGTCGTAATCGAACGCGAACGGTAAAGCTGATCAGAGATCGAATAAAGCCAACTAGCATCAGCGGATAAATCAGAAGGTTTATTTGTGTATTTCACTAACTCACACAAACTACCTTGGAAATCATAGAACCTACGACCGTCGCAAATAGGCTGATAGGAAACCTGTAAAGCCTGACCCCACAACCTAGACCAGTCAAACATAGAGCGGTTAAAAGAGAAATAAGAACAAGCTAAAACGTGATAATGATTTCAAAGCCACATCCATATTTTTATAGCCAACGAAACTACTATTGGATATTTAAACCAGTGCAAAATTTCATAAACCCAGCAAAAATCCCATTGATACCCAAAAAAGATTAAAGCTGGACACATCAAGGGAAAATCGGTGGGTAAAGAAAATATATCAAAAGGGAAAACCTGTTGAAGTGAATCCCCAATACAATCTAAGGTGCATTGTCTATCGTCATCATCATCGTCATCATCATCGTCATCATCATCGTCATCATCATCGTCATCAGGGCAAGACGGTTTGTTAATCAAATTTAAATCAACTGAAGGACAAACACCACCAATACAATCGGAGTATCTAACATCGACAAGATATTTACTATAAGGAACTTCTGAACAAGTCCTGTTAGTCCAAGGAGATGTTCCCCAAGTACCCCATCTAGATGATAATTGGAAATATTTTTCAGAAAAGCATTCTTGTATCTGATAGCGCTGCTTATAAATTTTCTCGATATCCACCGAAGAATTCAAAAGATAAGTCCTAAACCAAGCAATAGATGTAAAGTGAGATGTTGATACATCATCAACCCACCCATTTTCATTAGAAGAATTTCTATATTCGTAATAACAAGCTTCAGAATTACACTTACGTACAGCTAAAGGCAAAGATTCTGATGAATCTATATCACTTAAAGAAGCTGGAGAGACTTTAATCTGTGTACCCGTATAAGATGATAAACCAAATGTTAAAGGATGATTAATCGTGTTAACTTGATGAAAAGAGGAAGAGATCATACCTTCAGATGCATTCTGACTAGCCCATGCTTGGTCTTTTCGAAAAGACCAAGATATAGAAGATCCAGCTGCTTTAACACCCCAAGTAAATTGGACTTTACCAGCTCTAGATTTTAAACAATCTTGCTGAGTTTTAAACTGACCAAAACTATTCCAGACTCTTACACAAGTATTTGTATCAGACACATAACGCCAAGATTCATTAACCTCACAAGCGAAAGCTGGAAAAGAAATAAACCAAATTAAAATCAAAGGTAATAAAAAACGCATATACAAAAAAGGAAGCGACCCTTGCTATTCAGCTCTATTCTTACTAATTAAGTACCAGCACGTAAAACATGACCAGCAATCTTAAAGGCGAATCCAATGCCAAACCTAAATCTCTACCCCATATAGTGTAGAATTCGAGAGCAGTATTAAGCTCATTACCTGCCTCTTGGAGCCGTTGGACAGCATCTATCGCTAAAATCATAACCATCATTCCCCCTTAGCCGCATTTATGAACCACATCAGAACTTTTAAAAGGGAACTCTTTCTTCATTTAACAAAATCAATATCGTAAACTTCATTCTGATAGTCCCAGTCCGCATAAGCCATTCTCCCCTGCTGGGAGCATTCATCACCAGAACGCATCTCTTTATCAATCTGATTGAGAACCCGCTGAGACACATATCGAGCAATTAACCCCCCGGTCGTAATCGAACGCGAACGGTAAAGCTGATCAGAGATCGAATAAAGCCAACTAGCATCAGCGGATAAATCAGAAGGTTTATTTGTGTATTTCACTAACTCACACAAACTACCTTGGAAATCATAGAACCTACGACCGTCGCAAATAGGCTGATAGGAAACCTGTAAAGCCTGACCCCACAACCTAGACCAGTCAAACATAGAGCGGTTAAAAGAGAAATAAGAACAAGCTAAAACGTGATAATGTGGGTGTGCCTCACCAGTTTTAAAATTACGGGTAATCTCAAAAGCTCTTGAATATCCTGTAATACCCAAGCGAGAAACCTTAAGACGATGCCAAGCATCTGCCATCTGGCTAATCGTTTGCCGAAGATTATCAACATGACAGTTACGAATCGTAAAAGTTAATAAAGCCCAATTCAAACCAGGATTCTCTAAGTTAAGCCGCGTCAAACCCTTAAAGAATTTCACCCGCCATTTAGCAACTTTTGCACGTAAACACAAAGGACATAGAGGAACACGACACCACCAACACTGCTCAATGTGAGCAAGCCAGGAATCAAGTTTCTGAGTCGAAAAATCAACTTTAAGCTGAACTCGATTAGCACAATTTAAAATACGTTCGGCATACTTCTGAAAATCCTCACGGTCACTTAAAGCATAATGACCAGCTATATCAATCGAATGAAGTTTCAAACTTTCCAGAGATTCCATTTAAAAAATCGCAGTTATTACTAAAATATCAAGTAAATAGAAGGGCTACCGCCCAAAACAACGGAGCCGCGCCGCCCCGCCTCGCTCTCCTACGTCGCGCCGATGGCGGGGGCAGCTGGGGGCTTCTGCCCTAATCAAAAATAATAATCTAGAAATTAACACGATGATTTACCTCCTGAAATAAATCTATATAATACGGATTTTTAAAAGCTTTAGAACTTTCTAGTCTGTCAAATGATTTAAAACATTTAAAAGCTTGATAATCCACTGCCTTAAGTCTGCCAGACTCTACCTTTTGAGTATACTGAAATCGTGTACGAACAAATCCACCGGGTCCAGGACGTTGAGCTTTTCTATCAGCCATCCAAGCTTCATAATTTTTCGGCGTAAACCAGAAATAATTTTTCCAAATTAATCTCTCGTTTCGGAGCTTACGATCGTACACGGTAAGACCAGCACAATGAATGGCAGTATTAGATAACTGACGAAATGATTTATCTACTTGCTCAAAATACTGACAAGCTCCAACAATGTGAAGCCCTGACTTACGATGTTGGGCTAAATCATAAATTACTTTTTTACTCATTCTTGAGTATTCACGAGCATTAAAAAAGATGCCAAGCTCATCAACTATACAAATGCAATTACAGTAACTATACAATTCATCAGCACTTTCCAACCCAGGTTTAGAAATTACCCTATGTCTGTCGATTTGGTGACCGAGCCAATCGTAACCACACATTCCACAATAACGGCGAAACTCTACATAATCAAGCGGAACATTTGTTACAATTCCCAACCGAAATTTATTAGCCAGTCTAGCTCCAAGCTGTAGAAGATACAAAGATTTACCACTACCCGGTAAGCCGCACAAAAGAGTTAGAGACATTTACCACACCTTAAAATATTGTAAAATTTTCGCTGCTTTAATTAAAGCAAAAATTAGAAAAAGCGACTGAACACTTAGGTAAATTTCATAGATTACGGCACTCCCAATAAATGGAAAAATATCGCCAGCCTCAGAGATTAAATAACCAATTGTAAATTGTTGAGGTGTACTAGGAAGAATTCTCGAAATAATTTGAACTAAATCACAAAACCAGCAGATAAATATATTCACTATATATAAAACCTAACTAAAGAGATAAATTTTAATGAGCAAAGCGATAATTAAAGGAAATTTTAAAACCGATATTGCATTAACCAAAAGACAAAACTCAAAATCTTGAGAAAAAATTGTAATTTTCGGACATTCAAAATCACCACTTGCGGGAATACCGGAAAATATATCAAAAGGAAAAACCTGTTGAATTGAGTCACCGATACAACCTAAAGTGCATTGTCCACCATCACCATTATCGTCATCCAAAGAAGCCTGAACAGGTAAAGAGAAAAATGTAATATTGAATATTAACGTTATAGATATTACTAATACTAAAAAATAACGCATTTACTGCAGGGGAACGACCCCTAGTCTTCAGTTCTATTCTTACTAATTAAGTACCAGCACGGAGAACGTGACCCGCAATCTTAAGGGCGAACCCAATCCCAAAGGGAACAGCGACAATGCCAACACCAGTTTGGGCGATACCGTCAAGCATCGTCATTACGGCATTAACTTGTTCAATAGCAGTAGCCAAATCAGCACGCGCAGGCTGTGGTTTAACGCCAAAGAAAGTAACCCCAACAGCAAAAATTGAAATCGCGGTAATTTTAGCCGCCTTTAGAACTTTTCTAGGCATTCTAAAAATCATTTTTTACCTCCTAATTGGTACGAAAAAACAAAGAGAATGGAAACTAAAGAAAGGAATGATAGCAATTGAGAAAACGAGAGTAAATGACTGTCATAAACTACGCAAAGAGATGTAAACCCAGATAGGAAGTAATATCGATACATATTAAACCTACATGGACTTAAGGTAAAGACCGAGCAAAGAGGCAGCCATGCAACAGGAAAACAATGCCAATCCTAAATCTTTACCCCACTCAACGTAAAATTCAAGAGCAGTATTAAGTTCGTCACCCGCATCGCCCAGGCGTTGAGCGGCATCTATCGCCAAAATCATAGCCATCATTCTCTATTCCCCCTTAGCCGCATTTATGAACCACATCAGAACTTTAAAGCCAATTGCCGCAGATGCAAAAGGTACGATCCCAGAGTCCCAAGCGTAACTAAAAATTTCATCAGTATATGCTTGAACATCTTTAAATTCACCAGGACCAGGAAACCCGATATCTAAGAATATGGCGGTGGACGCGCTAAACAAATCATTTAACATCCTATCTTTTCCTCGGTGAAGCTACACGCTTTAGATGATTACTACGTGACCTTTTACCAGCTCTAGCATTCAAACGACGCTCGACAATGAAAAGAACTACGCAAAGACAAAGGACAATAACACTAAACATCAAAAACCTCGACGTAATGATATAAGTGGGGCAATTGTTTATTTAGAGAAACACACAATTGATTAAGAGAGTTAATTCCCTCATCAGGAGTACAGTTGGAATTTAAAGAGGGAACCGGGAAACATCCCATCCACTCAGATGGATTCTCGCGAAGGTAAAACCGAATCAGTGCAAAATTAGTAGAGGGATTCTCTACAAAATCGCTAGTTATACCAATCTGAAGATTCATAGTTAACGCAGTCCTAAAGTGAAAAGCTTGGTTAACAACAGCATCGCTCCATGAAAAGATACTGCTTGTACTAAAGAAAAAGTTAGGGGGTAGGGAAATTCCGAGAGAATCCACGGACGCTGTTGAATAGCGGTAGTGAGTTCAAGACAGTGCTTAGCAGCATCTATGCTTAAGTTAAAATCTTCCTGTAATCCCTCCCAGCAAATGTGAGCCGAGTTAATTAATTCCTCCATTTCCTCCATTAAATAATATCAAACATTCTCTGTAAAATCGCCCACGCCCAAATAACTGGATAGAGAATTATGAATGGCTGATAAGAGGCATCAATTAAGGAAATGATTAATTCTTGCCATTCTGAAGCAGTAAAGGTATCAGGCTGCATCAAATTCCCCTAATTCAGTGTTAATTTCCGACTCCAAAGAATCCAAGGAGTCATTATCCTCAAAAGGTTCAAGCGCCTGAATGAGAGAATAATCACAGGGTTGATAGTTTATTTTAGTAACCTTTAAAATTTGATACCAAGTACCGCCAGAAATAGACCCACTATCATTACGGGAAGACCAACTATCTACGGCTGCATAGATATCAATAATGGCACCCTTCGCAAGACCTTTAGATCTTAAATGCTCCCAATCTTCGCGAGATATTTTAGCTTTCCAAAATGCCTCAGCCTCCTTAGAAAAATCAGAAGATTTTAACTTGGTTTTTTTCCCACTACCAAATGCAATTTCTCCGACACAAATTATTTGTACTTTAAAACCACCATCTTTTTGGTCAATTTTGATTAATTTGATAACCTTCAAATTATTAAAAGTAGCAGGATACCGATATTTCAAATCCATTGTCTATCATCCTCTTTTTACATGATTGAGTGAAAAAACTAAACATACGTAGTTCATACATATATAAAATGCCCCCGGTCAAGGAGGCAAGGAAATCTTATAACTTTTATAAAAAATCTTATAAGATTTATAAATCCGTATAATCAATCACTTTCTTGCTAGACCAAACTTTATCAGCGATAGCTAGCCAGATTCGATGATGTATTGCTGGTTCCCGATGGCAGTCACCAGAAGCATACCAATTGTTAACCGTGGCAAGAGAACAGTGACATATTTGGGCTAACTGACGACGACTAACAGACCAGCGACTCTCAAACTCCTCTAAGGTCAACAGAGAAAATCGGATATCAGATATAGCTTGCAACTGGTGGCGAGTGGGTATTCTTGGTGGTTGTGGATAATTCATCATCGAAGTTCACGCAGAAATTGAGATTCAGTCATTTCTTGAGGGAATGCAGGACTAGAAGGAGGAAACCGAAGCAGACAAAACCTTTCACCTGAATCACGGTTATACTCATAACCCAGACACCAAGGACTAAAATCAACATTCTGTACAAAATAGAAATCAGTTTTTAAAAAATCAGACTGGTTTTGTACAAAATTAAAATTAACGGCTAAAGGTTGAAGGTCGGGTTCAACAGGCTCAGGATCTGGCGGTTGAAATTCAGGGTCTAGCGGTTCAGGTATCGGTTGAAGTTCAGGTATCAGTTCAAGTTGCGGCTCAGGTATCGGTTGCGGCTCAGGTATCGGTTGGGGTTCGGGTTGGGGTTCGGGTTGGGGTTCGGGTTGCGGCTCAGGTATCGGTTGGGGTTCGGGTTGCGGTTGGGGTTCGGGTTGCGGTTCAGGAACTGACGGAAATGGAAATGGAAACGCAATATCCGGAATATTCCCAGAGCGACCGTCAACACCAAACCAACAATCAGGAATACCGCAACGGGAAATATTGGGAAGAGAAGCCGAATTAGTGATGGATACTTCCCAACCAGTGGCATGCAAATACAAAAAAGTATCTACATTCTCAACGAAAATTGGTGCTGCGATGGGAGACGCAACTAGATCAACGGCAGCCGCATCAGAATTTTTTAAGGTGATACCACCACCAGAATCAACGAAAATCGTTCCTGCAACAGACAAATTTTCTAAGTTAACATCCCCGATAGGTGGCTTTTGAAGATTGAATTCATTCCAGTCAAAGAAAGAAAAGAAGGAAGTATCAGATAAAGTTGTCAGAGTTTGACCAGAGTCCAACCCAACTGCAATAGTAAAAATTGAAGTAGGAAGGGTAACAGCCGTAAAATCTATGGCAACAACAGAGCCAAAAGATTGAACATTACGCCCAGCGAAAAATACTTGATTACCTGCTTGAATCTCTCCAAAGTTAATCACTGGATTCCCCGCAACAAAGCTAAAAACCAAATCTGAAGGGGATAAAGCCGAGGTAGCACCTTCAAATCTGGAGGTAGACCAACGAACATCAGGAAAATCTATGGAAGTAGATGTACCAACTATAAAGGAAGCAGGGACATTAACTTGAGCATTTTCCCCAAAAACAACCCCAGCTGGATTGATAAAAAATAGGTTAGGACTTCCACCAGATATTTGTAAAAGTCCATCAATAAAAGATGGCTCACGGCGATTAACGACCCGAACTAAAATGTTCTGAAGTTCAGGATTAGCCATAAAAGTAGCTATCTGAGAGTCAGTGAGTTGAAAATCACTAAAACTGTGGAAAAGGTTAAGTCCATTAAGTTCTCCCCCTTGAATAAAAAATTCCTGATCAACCTGATTAACTATTGTTTGTTGAACAGGAGTAATTTGAGCTAATAACAGTGGAAACATGATACACCTTAATGAGAAAAAATTTAAGGGAAACCTAGAAGGGGATAAACTGACCAGAAAAGTTTTTTACCCCTAAAACTTCATAGCCATAATCATCAACTAAGTCCCAGGAAAGCTGGGGACGAATGGAGAAACCGTAAGATATTTGACCAGAAGAACGAGCATAACAAGTCGTATTTAAAGTGAAAAACCTGATAATTAATCCATCCTCACCTTTAAAACGACCGTGAAGAAATGCCCAGAAAAAAATCTCCCAATTTAACCACCATTCAAATACTGCATTACTTACTGCATTACTTACTGCATTATTTTTATGATTCATTAGAGTCCTCAAATTACAAACCAACGCCAGGGGCAACACCATTAAATTAGCTCCTTTTCTCAACAACAAGCTTGGATTTCTCAAGAGCAAACTCGGGAGAATAGGCAAGGTACTCACCAATAAATTGATACAAATCTTCAAGCTGTTTCTGTGTGAGATGCAAATCGACAAAATCACTATTGGCAGCAGGGCTATACCAAAAATTACCGCCAGGAAGTGCGGAAAAACAAAGGGTGACAAAATAACCGTTAGGAATGGTGGCGCAGCCTAATCTGGGACAAGTGTCCAACTTAACGATAAAACTCATAATTTTAAGGAAACAACAACAACTAGATCAGACTTCTGACCAGCTAAACGACGGGTGGCAGACGGGGGCGGCTCTCGCGTCTAGCTTGCCGATATATAATTAGGTAACACCTTCCTAACTGAACACGGCAACCTAGCCATCCGCAAAGCCGGAGCCGCCCCACGCCTGCTGGTGAATTATTTTCCTGAACTACTAATCCTGAAAACAAACTCATCTGGTAAATCATCGAGAGACTTACCCAAGGCACGACAGAAAGCCTTCATCTGAAAAACTGTCAACTCTGGCTCATCCTCCCCACTCTCCCAACGACTAATAGCAGATTGAGTCAAGGTTTTAGTCCTTGTCTTATCAGGGATCTGTTTGGCTAATTGGGCTTGTGTAAGCCCCGCCTGTTCCCTTAAAGATCGCAAAACTGATACATGTGAACTATTCCCACCGTTATTCTTCAACATTAGCATAAATATAAGCATACTCATTGACTTACAATTGCATTATGAGTATACTCATCTCCAGAGACAACAACAGATAGCAAGAGCAAAAGCTGACCAAACTCGGCAAAAGCGTAAGCAGCTAAAAACTCTAATGCCATCTAGAAAATCTCATACCACAAAAACCCACATATAGCAGAAGCGCCGTAAGTCGCAGTGTCGCAGAGTGCCTGTCTAATCGGGACTGTGGAACCCCACATCAGAGGTAACTAAGAGGTGATGCCTATAACAAACCGATATAACCGATATACAACCTGACCACTCACAGGTGCTGGTAGGTAGGTAGATGCTAAACAAGCCAGCACCTTTACTCACTCCTTCTGTACTAGAACATCTGAACTAGGAGGTGATGCTTATATATAACGCCCTCGATTAACAAGCACCCTGTTTTGAAAATAAGGTGTTGGTTAGTTGGAATAGCCAGCACCTTTTCTTCTACTCACGATCACACTCACATCAGGAATGCCAGCAATGGCAATCTGTCCAAAAATTACAGAGTTAGGTAAAAAATGAAACTACTTGCATGGCTCAAAAAACTTCTTGTCAAAGATTTAGCGGAAGAAAAACCAACACCATTCAAAAATTTAGTCTCGCGGGAAGAAAATTTAGTCTCGCGGGAAGAACATTTAGAATGGGCAAAAAAACGGGCAAACGAGTATATCGATAAAGGTGAATTGATGAATGCTATAAATTCATTTTATAGCGACATGAGCAAAAAACCAGAAACTAAAGACCACAAATTCTTAAAGATAGGAAGGCAAATAATTTTAAGTGGTGGGTTAAAGTCTCAGAAAGAAGTAAAAGAGTTTATCGATGGTTTCAAATAA
>CAKZMA010000956.1 GCA_937127375.1 uncultured Coleofasciculus sp.
CATAAGCCTCAAAGTATTGATGGCTCAGGATTTCTAGGTTGTGCAGCAAGCCCTAATTAACAATACCCGTTCACTCAATTGAATCGGGTCGCCCTCAACTTAATTCATTGGCTGAAATCCAATCCGCTTTTTTCACCCCCTTTACAACAGTTTGCTCTGCTATGCGGTACATTGTCGATCCCCCTAAATCCCATAAGCAAAAAAAGCTCCCGCATCCGCTGGCTTCCCCCTTTTGAAGGGAAGAGGGGGATCTGAAGGGGGACTTTGATCTACTGTACTTTATTACAGCGCTTTGCGCTGTATCCCTTGGGTTCTGGTCTTCATCTGTCAATAATGGTGTCAATAAGGCTTAATTAACGTGAACGGTGGAGAACTCGCGAGAGCGAGAAGCAAGCTACATCCTTTGTAAGGGTTTGAGGCTTGTTTCCAAAACAAGCGTGAGCGTGTTGTTTTCTTTTGTCCGACTACTTAGTGAACCAATCAAGCTTTTAAAGTTGCCAAATAAACCTGTAAGGTTTCGATATATTCATCATCAATGATTTCAAACCCATTAGGAACTTGACGACTTTCTTCAATGAATCCATGTTCAGTAAAATAGTAGTCTCGAAAGAGTCCTCGCGTTTTGTAAACGACTTCATGCATAAACCCAGCTTCCTCTAATTCAGCTTCAGTTTTCGGGAAGTTCGCCATACTACTTTGACAAAAGATTAAATATCCGCCCGGATTCAGAAATTTCCGGCTTTGTGTAATCATTTCTGTAATAAACCAACGGCGGTCAGGAGTGCCAGCTTTACAAAAAGGAGGATTACACAACACCAGTTCGTAACGCTCTGGTATAGGGTCAAAATGCATCCAATCCTTAACCCAAGCATGACGATAGCTCACATTATTCTCTTGGGCATTTTGCTTTGCAACATTGTTCACGTCCTCACTAATGTCTGTAATATCAATACTCCTCGCACCAAGTTTGAGCGCCAGAATTGCATGAATTCCCGAACCTGCGCCAATTTCAATAACGGATTTGCCACAAAATATATGGGGAACTCGAACCATGCCATTGGCTAAAGCATATCCATGAGGCGTTGGTTTCCAAGCCTCTCCACTTAAGTTAATTTTGATAACAAAAGGGTCAAAAAAGTATTTGGTTAAGGTTTTTGGTTGGTTGGTAGTTGTCATGAGCAATAATGGGTGGATAAGGACATAGATTGAATTGGCAAAAACGCCAATTTAACAAGTGAGTTAGGCTTCAATTAGTAAGAACTTCAAGAATAATTGAGCTTCCGTTCACTCAATTGACCTGTTTGCAGATTGTATAGATGACATTTCTTGATCGGTAGCGAGTAGAGATGCAATGTAATGGCTTGCTGACTCAGAGGTTTAATCGAATGCCACGCCAGCATAGAATTCATCAGACGGGATTTATCTCCTTTGTGATAAATTATTCTATCAGTTTCACCTAAGCTGAAACGTTGATCATCATGAAGCGTTGGCTGATAGAGAGTTTCTTCAATTGTGCCTTCTACGACATAGATCCAACAATCTTGCTCTTGGTGATCATGAATTGGGCTAGTTTGTCCCTTCTGCCAACATAGAATCAGCAGTTCATATAAGTCTGTGCTGTGGACTAAATTGCGAGTATAAGACCGCTCGTTCCAGGTACAGTAAGGGTCTATACTATCTATGGGTATATCAAGAGACTGAATCAGTTGGTCATAATAGGATAAATTTTTGGTCGCCGGAATACTCAACCCATGAATGAGTTTTTCTAAAGAACACAGTTTTGAAGGGTGGCTTAAATTCATCGCAACAAAGACAACTAAAATTTACAACAAGTGTATGATGAAACGTCTAGCCAATTTACAGTTCTACTAAGTCAATAGGGAAGGGAAGACGGGAGCTGATCACCTTTGTAGGTTCTTAGTTTTCACGGTATGTGACGCAACGAAGGGAAGTAAGTTTTGAGTGAGAGATTGGGAAATTGTGTAGGGGCGGGTTTTACTACTATCTTTTCGGTTTGACCAAGATGTGACTAAACCCGCCCAGACGCGCCATGGCGCGTCTCTACGCAGGTTGATAGACTTCCCGTAAAAAGTTAGTTTTAGGTTGGGTTTCGTTCCTTAACCCAACGCAAGCAGTTTAGCGTAAACATTATAGCGGTTTCCCCTGCAATAAGGTACAACATCTCAGAAATTCGTTTTTTCATGGCTGCTATTGTACTTCATGACATCGTGAACTGCTGTATGTGCTTTCCCTGACATACTCCCAAGCAAGACTCTTGGGGAGGTTGAGCCTCCCCGCATCACCTTACCCTCAACTATAGTAAATACCCGAGTTGGCATTAGGAGTACAGTCAGGGACGATATTGCCGTAGCGTTCATCTAATAGCCAATATCCCTCTAAACCAGACTCATATCCGGTTAAACGCTGGTTCATCTTTTCCTTGATTTCCGCTTCAGAACGGGCGTAATTCCAGAGGCGAGCTTCAGCCATGTTACCGTAAAAATAACGACTACTGTCTCCATCTAAGCTACGACCGATATAAAGGGGAGTATGATTAACGATCAGATTTCCTCCCGTTGGTCCTTCTGCCTTCAGTTCTCCGTTAATGTAGGTTTTTGCCGTTGTGCCATCATTGGTAATTGCTAAGTGATACCATTGATTCCATTGAATCGAACCATTGGGCGTATTTGGCGCTCCTGCATTCCAGCCGGCTGGAGTATGGAAACGGTGGTGAACATATCCGGCATTATTTAACCAGATATTAAAATTGCGACCCGGTTTGCCAATAACACCCTGCCAAGCGTCCTTCGGATCACCGGGTTTAAGCCAAACTTCAACTGTATAAGTTTGCACCCGCAAACTGGCAGCCTCTGAGATGACAAGATAATCATTTTTACCATCAAAACACATGGTCGAATAGGTATCCAGTGTTTCTGGGGTGAGTTCTTCACCAACGGGACTCAAGGTTTTCAAGAAACTCAGGCTGGGGGCAAAAAAGTATTCCCCGCCCTTCATGTGCACCCACAGCTTAAACTTACATTCTGTGGTTGTTGATTCTCCCCAACCCGTGGGCCATTTATGAGTTCCAGCCTGTTGACCAATAATCGGATCAGGACCGGTATTCACATTGACAAAATTATTCTGATTTGCCCAAGACGCTTGCATGAAATTGAACTGATTTTCAATATTCCCCTGGAAGCATAAAAACAGCAATCCTGAACCCGATGATGATTCGCGGGTAATGTCATTTTCCCCATAACTAATCCCGCGACGGGCAATCCGATGACCTCGTTCTGTTTCTAAGGCTTGCTCGTAATTGACCGAAGACCCGACTCGTCCCGTATCTCCACGGGGATTCGTTTTGCGAACGTGAGAATGGAAGGGACATTTTGTGCCTTGGGTATCATCGTCAAAGCCAAAACTATTGGTATCGGATGAGGCAGGTATGGAAGAACGGGTGACGGGTGTGCCATCTTTAAACCGACCAACGGTCATCGCACCGGCTAAATCATTATCCACCCCTAACTTTTCTGCTAGTTGGCGCACTTCTTCATGGAACGCTCTGACATTTTGTTCTAGTTTCCGGTAGACTAAATAACTGCCGTAGCTATCCTCTGTTGTCCCATTGGGATCTTTGGCTAAAACCAAACTCAGTGACGCCCGGGAATCCCATTTTTCAAATTCACAGTTGTTATATTTATCTTTGAGAATATCCCGTTTCAAAAATAGGGGCTGACTCACCCCATCCACATAACCAAAATGTTCAATGGGTTGATTTTTCTCGTTTCTGAGAACAAACCCATCTTCCCGATTGACAATATCTGCTATCTTGAGCAGCTTTTGGGACATGCGGTTGACTTCTTGGAGTAAATCCACCACATCATCATCTGCCATCAAGACTAAGGCATGAATTTCATCCTGATATCCCGGTTCCCATTCTTCTACAACCGGATCACCCATCAAGTTCCTCACTGCATCGTTTTTCATGCCAAAGCGAAACGGTTGATCCTTGGGCGTGCGGAAGGGTTTAACTTCTAGATATTCATAACCAAACCGAGATAAAAAGAAGTTGGCAAAGAGACTTCCCTTGGCTTTGTACTTCCGGTAAAGTTCGGCTTCATCTGCCTGCTGCTTCGCCGAGGTTACATATTTGCGGGTAAACCCTTGAATCCATTTCTTGGCGGCATCGACTTGATCCGGTTTAAATTTTAAGAAGAGATGGACACTATGTTCTCGTCCATGTCCTTTAAGAATATTGCCTTGTAAGTCGGTGAGTAAGGTTTTGTACTTCGGATCTGCTGGGTCAATGCCATACTCATGAACTGTGCTTAAATCTTGGTCAGTTAGTGCCATGGATATACTCCTGATTTTAAGGTGGGAATGACACTGCTGCCGTTATTGGCAACGGCAACAGTGCAGAATTACAGATGAAATGAATTTACGCTTCTAGCTTCACCATTGTGGCTTTAGACGGCTTACCGATGTCATTGACATAGAACATCATGTAATAGCCTGGAGGGTAAAGATTCGCGTTTTCCGGTGCGGTGAAACTAATCGCAGACGGTGTACCAAGAGCAACGTTATTAATCGTTGCTGGTGCTAACAGTTGTCCGTAATCTAAACTGTGGGTCACTGTTCCCAATTTCACCAGAACCAGTGAGCCATCTTGAGTGGCATCTTTGACTGTGATGCTGCCAGATTCACCATAGTTTAAAGTGGCAGGTGCCTGGGTAATTTCTGGACGTGCCCCGGGTTTAAACAGATAGGGAGGGCTGAAGATTTCGGCTTGCCAAATCTCTGCCGGAACAAAGGGTAAGGGGTCTTCTTCTGCGAAGTAACTATTTTTCGGGTCAGCGTAATAGTTTTTCAGGAAGCTGTCATACTCAGCCTCAGAATTAACTTTTCCTGAACCCTTGGGTTGATTGGGTTTATCGCTGAGTTTGGCTAGGACGTAGTAGTCATCGGCATCAGGTAAATCATCAACCCGAACCTTTCCATCTTTTGTCCGTGCCGCCCGACGGGGATTACCACCAATGCTTAAAACACGAGCATCGGGTAACAAGAGCGCCCCATTATGATAAAGCCGGGGAAGCTGAGCTGGACTCATGGATTTCGTCGTATAGCCCCCTGGTGCATTCTCATCGGGTGTCATCAGCACCGGTTCATAAATGGGATCATATTCGGCATATTCACCCCCATTAATCACCAAGACTTCTTTTGTGGGTAGAATCACCGCCATATTCATGGCGCGGGGTTGATCCAAAAAGTTGTCTATAGCTTCCCATTTCCCATAGGTTTCACCTGAATTTTCCGGGGAAATCCAACGTTCCAAGCTGGTGGAAATCCGCGCACCTTTTGCCTTGAGTGACTCATTCAAGTCCGGGAATTGGGGCCAGCCGTAGGCAATGCTATTCGTGTCTACCAAACCGCCTACCAGTAGCACATCACCTTGGTAATAGGGGTCAAGGAGTCCACTTCCATACACCTTAGACAGTTCCTTGCGGTCAGCTGCTACGTCAAATTTGACATCCAATTTGCCATTACCGTCATCAATGACGGACATCAAATAACTCTTGTTACTGGCGTGAATTTCTAAGGGGAATTTCCCTGCCCCATCACCCGTAATCATTAACCGACCATCGGCGGTGGGAAAGATACGGGGATAAACATCGATACTATCGTAAGCATCGATTTTCTTGGTAATTTGTTTGCCGTTGTACTCGTACTTGTCTTCGTATTCGACTTTGACATTAAAGGGACTGTCTTCAATGTAGTCGAGGTCGATGTAACTCAGTTTCTTAGTTTTGGGGTCATAGATTTCAATCGTGTGAGCAATCTGACCCGGTTTACCAAATTTCAGTCCGGAGAAAATGACAATTTTGCCATCGGCTAGGGGGACTAAACTGGGATACCAACGTCCCTCATTGAACAAACCAGCGGTTGTCCATTTGTTTTCTTTCCAGTTGTAGATGTTGGTTTGTTTCGAGCCTTCAAAGTTTTCGCCGGGATAGTAGCGATTTGTGCCACTGACAAACAAGACATTTCCATCTAATAGATGGACATGACCAGAACAGAAGAGATCATTGCTTTGACCATTTTGGACAGCGGGAGGCGAATCGATGCGTTGATAGGTTCCCGTTTCCGGATCAAATAGAGACGTATTGTTGACGACATCATAATCCGTCGAATCAACCCCATCACTAAACTCAACTTTATCACCGTTTTTGATCAGGGTATTCCGATTACTACTACCGTTAGCAATCAGGACTTTCCCATTGGGCAGAACCGCTGTATGGACAGCTTGCATCCAATCGTCTTGGTTCGGGGGTAAGGGAACAGTTTCCCATGCACCGACTTCAGCTCTGGGATCATTAGCTTGACCGTAAATCGTAGCAATGAATTTAGTCCCATCCAGATCAGCGTCTTTTCTCGGACCGACGACAAAATCAACATCAGAGCCTTGCTTGACAGTCGCTTTGATGTTGAAATTGACGCCTTGACTATCGTTGCCTTCAATTTTTTCAGACCAAACCCGTTCACCATCAACGAAGATGTAGCCCTTGATGCCATCACCACCGAGTTCGGCTTTTGCTAGTTGACCGCTAATGGTGATTTCACCATCGACTTCGCTTTTCCAGCGGCGAATGGGCCATTTTTTGCTACCCGCTTTACTGGGTTTAGCGGATTCTGGGGATAGCTTGGTATTGGGATCAACTTGCCAACTGCCACCCGTGTAAGCGGACATTTCCTCAAAGTAGGGAACGTACAGTTGATCACCAACATAGCCGTAGAACCAATTCTCTTTTCCTTGAGTTCCAGAAAACTCACTAATTGAATCGGCAATTTTCACACTGGGCGCTGCTTGCGCTCGTGCTGGAGTTGGATTGACAATTAGTGCCAACAACCCCAGCATAAAAACCGATAGGAAGGCTAGGATTTTCTTTTTCTTCATGAATGATTTAGACTAAAAAACTGTACCAAGTTGAGTCGGTGATTTGAGGTAGCCAACTCATCCTTATTTATGTTCAGATTTAATTAGTATAGGATGTTTTGGCTACCTTTGGGCAAAAAAGTCAACTCATGATGACGACTAATCTAAACAGCGATAAAGTAGATTGTTTTGTAGCCGTCATCAGGTTTAAACGAGATTTTTTTCAAGTTTTTAAGTTGACATTTGCCTCAATTAGGTATAAGCACCGCCGCTACCGGTTGATGCTTCTGCCTTTTCCAAGACCCACCACTCTTGAGCGTTTTCCACGGTCGTAAAATAGCCAGGGTATTTGGTGTCCCGCGTCAATCGTTGATTCGTCCAGTAGAGGTTGGTCAGATAGACCTTATCCCCATAGCGAATCTTGGCATCACCACCATCTACTTTAGTAATCTGCCATCCTTGCATTTGCTGATTGTAGAGAGACCAGTAGTAGCAATTGTGCCGATCGCGAAAAGCTCCCAAGATGTTACCTTGAGCCAATCCCGTTTCAGTTGATAGGATTTGCACGATCGCGTTATGGGTCAGTTCTCCGTTGCCATTTCCCAGTTTCAGCTTCACCTGACCACTGGCGTCCAGCCGAGGGAAGTAATAACCAGAGTGATCAGCGCTGATTAGATACCGCCCATCTTGGCTTTTCAGGTAGAACTCTTCGCCAAATTTGATCGCCTCTTTCTTCGGTTCATGTTTCTGCACAAACTTAACCAAGTCCGCCATGGTGAAGTTATCCCCCTCACCTAAATAAGGCTTCCAGGGTTTGGGTGCATTCACATAAGATTCGGGGTCTTCCTTGAGAATCCGTAGCAATGTCATCGCCACAATCCGACCGCCCACCGGTCCCAGTTTACCGCCATGAGCTTCCGCCTCGGCTAAACAGTAAAACCAAAACGGTGTTTCCGTGAGTCCGGCGTCTTTTACCTTCTGGTGCAGGGGAATCGGATTCACCCCAAACGCCTTGGCGACTTCTTCACCACTGGGTAGACTATAGGACACCGCCCCCCGTAACAGATTCCGAAATGCCAGGGAATTTTCACCCCGATCTTTTGCCGCTTTGGGTACAAAGGGCAGATCATAGAATTCATGCGCCATCCAGGTATCAATCTTCCGCGCATTCTGGGGTTCAATTGAGCTATCCACCTCAAAGAAGAAACGCCAATCCACTATATTTTCAGGAGCGACGGGATTAAACACCGATAAGGCATTACCGGGTTTATCTTTGAAGTTCTCGAACAGGTCTACATTTAAACGATTGGCATTAATGTGGTAGTGGGAACGAGTCAACGTGTGACCAAACCGATAGGCGGCGCCAGCAAATTCTACAGGAATGGTTGGTGCATCACACCAGATTGGATCAGACTTGTAATTGTCACTGTCTAAAACATCCTGTACAGCCTGATCGAGAACCTCTTTGACAATGATTCGGGGCAAGAAATCATGGCGAACAATCCACTGATAATGCCGTTGCACCGCCCGTTTAGCTTTCTCGAATTCCACATCTTTATGTTGGACAGGTTCAAAGATTTCGATATCTTCATTTTCGATTCCCTCCAACACCGCGTTGTGGAATTTCATGAACAGCAACTGTAACTGAGAGATGATGCCGTTTTCATCATTGCGGGATTCAGGAATTAATGCCCGTCCTTCACGATTACGCGGCAGATCATTATCGGGATTGTTGTCACTGCCAATCAGAAAGAACTCTGGGTGTTTACGTTGATAAAGAAAGGGGATGGCTTCCGGTCCATCACCATAGACAGAATCTAAGTCAAATATAGGGGTGCGGATATTCGGGATTGACTCAACATCACCAAACACTTTGTTAAGACCGGAGGTAGTATCAAAGGTGATGTCATGGTCGATAAATTGACCCAAGAAGACGTAGCCATCGGGAATATCACTATCTCCTGAAGGATCTTCATTGTCCCCTTCGTCCATGCTGTTGGCAAGTTTTAGCAAGGCGTCTTCAACATCTTTGCGTTCGACGACTTGACCTTTCGGTAAGAGTCTGCCAAAAAATCCTTGATGTGTACCTTTCTGGGCTGAAGCCTCAAGGAGTTGTTGAAACGGGCTCATCCCGTGATGTTGCGGCATATTTTTTTTTACTACTATACGCTCAATTGTTCCGAGGTGAAGAGAGTTCAATCTCTTCAGAAACACTGTTGAAGATCAAGGGAAAAATACTGTATGTACCTGACGAACTTTGCAATACCCTGAAAAACCTATGCAGGTCGCGTTAACAATCGCGAAAGGCTGCACAGTGAGGTTATTTTCGTTGTTTCGCTTGGGGAACTCCAGATTAAACCAGCCAAGTCAAAAACATCATACTTAGGGAGATTTTTTTAACTCCAGTCAGTTGATGTTATATAGGCATTGTTTCACACATCGATTCATGTAACACAATCACCATTTTTATTTGTAACAAAACTTAATAATTAAGGTATTGGGAAAACATATTAATTATAGATTAATTTGTTCACAACTCATAAATTCATAAGAGTTGGTTGAATTGGGAAAGCAGTAATTCTAAGGCTTTGCCACGATGACTGTAGCATTGCTTTAGTTTACGACTCATTTGGGCAAAGGTTAATTCCTGTTCTGGCAGATAAAAAATCGGATCGTAGCCAAAGCCTCCTGTACCCAAGGGAGCCTTTAAAATTTCACCTCGGCACACGCCCTCCACTTCTGTTGCGATTGTGCCATGAGGACGAGCGATCGCGATCGCACAAACAAACTGCGCCCCTCGATTGGACGTATCCCCCAATTCATACAGCAAACGCTGAATCCGTTCAGCATCGGTTTTCCCGTAGCGTGCTGAATAAATACCCGGCGCTCCGTCCAAAGCATCTACTTGCAAGCCAGAATCATCCGCGATCGACCATTGACCTGTGGCTTGGGCGACACCTACCGCCTTGAGACGAGCATTCGCGGCAAAGGTATCGCCTGTTTCCTCAATCTCGATTTCCGGTGGTTTAAGCTGCAATTCCCAAGGCAAATCACCCAGATATGCCTGCATCTCGCGTAATTTACCTGGATTTCCTGTGGCAACAATTAGGTTGGTCATTTGTTATTTGTCATTGGTCATTTGTCATTCGTCTCATGTTTTTTGTGATAATTGAACGGTTAGGTCGGGGCGGGTTTAGTTATATCAGGGTGAAAACGAAACGTTAGTGGTAAAACCCGCCC
>CAKZMA010000957.1 GCA_937127375.1 uncultured Coleofasciculus sp.
AGAGTGACTTCAGAGCCGACACGAGGACGTGTTATTTCTATTTCGTTTTCAAAGGAGGGGAGCGCACGAGCCTGGATGAAGGCGGTGGAAATAGTATCAGAACGGCTGAGGCTGTCACAGCTGTCCCGCGTTTCGATAAAGAACGAAAGTGGTCGTTCGTTAGTTAGAGAGGTGGGGCGTGTTAAGCTATTGGTTTCTTGAATGTTATCAATTTGATTTTGAAGGTCAATGCCAGCCATGGTTTCAGATTGGTTTCTGATTTGGGCATTGACTAATTCCGCATCGGCATTCCATTCCCATTGAAATTCAATAGAGTTATTTTGAACATTTGCCGCCCAAAAGTTAAGGCTTCGAATTCCCTGGCGGATATCAGGGGTGCGGACTCTCGCATTAGACCGGGCGCGAAATGCTGAATCGGGGTGATGGGCTTCAACATAATAGGTATATTCGATTTGAGCATCAAGATTGGGAATCACCGCTCTTCTTGCATCTGGAGGCAGACTATCCAAGCGAATAGCAGGACCTTGATTTTCTGAAACATAAACGCCGTAATAAGCGACGCTATCCCAGGCTTCATAAGGTGTCCAGTTGATGATAGCCCGTCGTCCGCAGGGATCAATACTGTCTTCCAGAAAAAGGGTGTTATGAGGTTGATTTCCCAGTGAACCACTAAGTCCACAGCCATCGAGGGTCTGCAGGTAATAGAATTCGGATTGCAGGTTAGCGGCTGAATTGGGGTCGACATAACTATTACTGGGTGCAGCTAAGGTGTCTATAGGTTCTGTTCCGACATCGACGCGATAAATGATGTAGTTTTTGATTTTAGGTAACTGTGGTGAGGGATCAGACCATCTGATAAAGGTCTCCCCATTTTCCACGCTGACATAATCAATAGGTACGAGTGGGGGTAAGGCGTTGGACAGGGTGTCCGAGGGTGAGCTGAAAGTATCCGGGCAGTTCGCGGCGAGCTGAATATAATAGTATCTAAGGTCGTTGCCCGAATTAGGGATTCGGATCGCGGTGGCGCTTAAGTTTTCAATTGTTACAACTTGTGTAAATGGACCATTAGGCATATTGCTTTGGAAAATAAGCAAGCTGTCTGCATCTCCACAGCCCACGGGGGGGATTTCAAATCTGAGGGTATCTCTTCCGTCGCCTTGATTGGACACACAAAAAAGGTCGGGTGTGGGCACTTGACTCCATAAGGAACCCCAACTGCTCAAAACTGTGAGAAGGAGTAAAGAAATGATAGATTTTCGCATCAGTTTTTGTCTTTGAGTATTTGTTCCAGATCAGCCATTCGAAGGGTATCGGTCAATTGTATTTCTCGCATTAGAATCTCTTTACCGTTTTTGAGGTAGAACTGCTTTTTTCTGACAAGTCCCCAGTTTTTGACATAAAAATCATCGCTTTTGAGATCTAGGGTGAGTGTTCCTTCCCGGTCATCCTCAATTTTATCCCGACTCATAATGTGGGCGGCGCGGTGTATCTCGCCCATAAACTCGACAGTATCAAACCCCATAAAGCGGCTATTACGAAATAGTCTCTTTGTCACCTTCTCCTGATCGAGCATTTCGGTCCATTCTAGGCTGTAATGTAGAACATCCAGAGAGTCTTTTAAGTCAAAGGCAAACTTATTTCCCGTATGTATGATGGCTTTTTCAGAACGGGCACCGACACTATCGGGAAAAATGAGTAATAATTGTTTTTGGATCCAGCCATTAACTAAGGGTTTTTCGACACTGACTTGTTGTTGATTCAAATCTTGGTCGTAGATGGTAACAATAAGTTGGGTGCTATCGGCAGTTTGCTGAAGATTGTAATACCAATATTCCTTACCTTGTTGAAATCCTGTGCCCTCAAATTGATGAATGATTCCTCCATTTTTAGCTTCCAGGGGTAAATAATGGTGAGCAAGGGGATCTTGGTTTTGCTTCTGGCAGCTCATTATCCCAGTGGAAATAAGGGTTGAGATGAGTAACAAAAAGCAAGCATGTGGAAACATATAAATTAGCTTTCAGGAGATGAAACATAAAAGGAATTACTTCGTTTTTATAAAGACCCAATTATTTAAAGGTTCCCGAGGCAAAATATTATCTTTGCACCCCCTTTTCATACAAATATAAGGAAGCTTTCAATTTATGTTAGACGCGATATCAAAATCACTGAAAAAGATTTTCGGAACGAAGCAGGAAAAAGACGTTAAACGCTTTATGCCTATCGTTGACGAAATTAACGAGATTTATCAAGGCTTATCCGCTTTGTCCAACGACCAATTGCGGAATAAGACGCTTGAGTTTCGGGAGCGGATTGCCGATTACTTATCTGATATTGACAATGACTTGGAAAGTCTGCAGGAGCAGGCCGATGAGTCTTCAGATATATTAGAAAAAGAAGAACTGTTTGAGCAAATAGATGCCTTGATAGAGGAGCGAGATGATCATTTAGAGGAGGTTTTGGAGGAGATTCAAGCAGAAGCTTTTGCTGTAGTTAAAGAGACTTGCCGGCGATTTAAGGAGAATGAAGAAATCCGGGTAACGGCGACAGATCACGATCGAGATTTGGCTGCTAAGGGGAAGAAAACGTACATAAAAATTAGTAAGGATGAAGCGGTTTGGAAGAACCGCTGGGATGCCGCTGGAATGGAGATTGTGTGGGACATGGTTCATTATGATGTTCAGTTGATTGGTGGCATTACATTGCATACC
>CAKZMA010000958.1 GCA_937127375.1 uncultured Coleofasciculus sp.
AAATTTCTCCCGCCACTCTGATAGCGCGATCGCATTTCCCCAACATCGGTTACACTAATCTCTCGCTGGGGCGGATGGCGAAAGGTAAACGTAAACGTATCCCCACTCTGCATCACCCGCCACATTTCCTCATACAGGGGATAAGAACCCACCCCACTCAATTTCACCCATCCCTTTGCCCGCGTTAATGCCACAAATAACTGATTCCGCAATTGCAGATTACTCTCATCTTTTGCCACATTATCTAATCCCACCACATACACCATATCCGCTTCATTTCCCTTTGCCCGATGGATACGAGACACAGTAACGCCGCCCTCACACCAAAACTTATTTGGATCACGGGTATCTTTATCAATGTGCAGCAGATTACAATCCATGGCACTGGGAATATAAATATCAATTCCCTGGGACATTAAAAACTCTGCCACTGCTGTTTCCAGTCGCATTGCTTCCAACCCTAACCCTAAAACAATCACCAGTATCTCGCGACTCGGTTTAAGTCCGTCATAGCGAAGATTGTAGATAATATTATCGGCTAATGCGGTTAATTCTTCCTGGCGCGATCGATAGGCGATAAACTCAAATAAAGAACCCTGCCAAAGTTTTGA
Organism: uncultured Coleofasciculus sp.; assembly: GCA_937127375.1. Classification (GTDB taxonomy): domain Bacteria; phylum Cyanobacteriota; class Cyanobacteriia; order Cyanobacteriales; family Coleofasciculaceae; genus Coleofasciculus. The sequence continues at coordinate 612 of CAKZMA010000958.1, forward strand.
GACTAGATTCGGTGAATGTTCTGATGGGCGTCTCACGGTAATTTGTTGACCAGGGCGAAACGTTCCCGTGACTTCATAGCCAATCGCTTGCCAATCCTCAATTCGGGTAATTCCAGTTAACATTCCTCCCCGTCGTAATAATCCCATGCCGATTCCATGGGCGGCGGTAATAATTTCCCCAGGGGTACGATAACATCGATACATGGTTTCACTTTTTCTAATTCCTCCCCCATATTGTCCGGTAACTAAATGCCCTAAGTCTTCCCCAAACAACTCACTGGCATTAGGAATATTCAAGCTTTCTAAACTTTGTGCTTCATCATACGCCCAAATTAACCGCCGTTGTTCCGGTTGGGTGGGATCAACGGGGCGTAATGCCTGATATGCTATCCAGTAAAACGGCTGTTTTCCCTCAAAATTCAAGGGGTCATCGACGATTAAATCTTGACCTTCATCAATTAAAATTACATCGTATAATTTTGGAATCGCTGTCTCTTGTAAAAGATTGAGGCAAACTTCAGCTAATGCCTGATGCGGTTGCTTGGTTTCTATATCGTTAACGGTAAGTGCTTTTACTCCCGTTTGTCGGCAAAGGGTACTATAAAATCCCGGTTGTTTTCTCCCTCCCCAAGCGTGGAGAACTTTTAATTTCCGATTTCGTTTGGCGTCGTATCTGATTTCGCCACTACTAAAGCGACGCAACCATTTATCCAGTTGGCTAATAATCCCGTGATATAGGCTGCGACTGAAGAAAACCAGGGCAATATCCCAGTCGGGATGCTTGAGGTGAATGTGGGCAGCTTTTTGACAGAGTAAGACGGTTTTCCCGGAACCCGCTATCCCCCGAATCCGTTGGGGACCTGGGGGAATGGATTTGGCGATTTGTTCTTGGGCTAAATCAAATTCAGATAGGTGTTGGCGTACCTGTGCCAGAATACTACCACGGGTTTGTTGAGGTGTACCATTAATGGTTTTTGGGATGGCATTTCTGTCTCCTTTCAGGTGTTGTTTTTTCCGGAAAACAGGTGTGCCACTAATCACCGCTTGTAGCAATTTCCACTGCTGGTTATTCAGAGGTGTTCCTTTGATAATTGGAGCGGTTTGCTGAATCCGTTTGACGAGAAAACCTAACCCCCCAGCCCCCTTCCCTGCAAGGGAAGGGGGAGCCGGAAGCCCCTCCAACGAAAAATGTATTCCGTTTCCCTCCCCTCGTAGGGGAGGGTTAGGGAGGGGTCTCTTAGGGGTCTGATCTCTCGTCAATTGAACAACAGCTTCATTCCCGGAAACGATATTATCTTGAAAGATAATCGGGGGACAACTAGGGAGTTGATAAAATCCGCTTTGATACCATTCCGTCTCGGTAATTAAAGGCAGACAAATTAACGCCCGTCCGGTGACGTTACGGCGTAATATCGGTTCGCGATCGCAATACCCCAATAGTGAGAATAATTGATTTTCTGCTTGTTGGTAAGGATTACTGCTAGTAGTGTAATAGTTTTGGAACTCCCACCGATGACCCGTAATCGCCAGAATTTGGTCAATGGTGACAGATTTAATCTCAATCACGATTAAACCCAGTTGGGCGTCCACAATCAGAATATCCGGTTCCTTGCGAGACTTACCCACCTTGGAAAATATAGGATAACGCCAATACCCGATACAGGTGCGATCGCGAAATGCTTTCTGAACGGCGTCCCAGGTTTTTTGTTCACCGCCTTCACCTCCTTTACCGAGCGGTTCGGTGGTAATAAATTTATTCGTCATTCGTCATTCGTCATTTGTCATTTGTCCTTCTTTCTATGGATAGAGACTAAAGTTACACCTATTGATTGAGGAAACACTATCCGATAAACGATAAGATTTACTTATAAATTAAGTTGGACAGACTAATTTATCTCTAGCGTGTAAAAGGAGAGAACAATGACTTTACATCAACACAAACGTGCGATCGGTATTTTTACCAACCGAGACGCGGTGACGCAAGCACTACAGGAACTCCACCTGGCTAATTTTCCCCTGGATCAGGTTACCGTGATTGCCAGAGAATTAGAAGAGGAGTCGCTTCACGATCCGGATAGGAAGACTCGCAAGGGTAATCAAACGGGTAAACAGGCGGCTAATGGCGCTGTTGTCGGTGGTGCAATTGGATTGGTAACAGGCGTACTCGTCGGGGTTGGTGCAGCAGCGATTCCTCTGATTGGTCCAATCATGTTAGCCGATGCTTTGGGAACTGCTGTCGCCACAACCTTAGCCGGGACAGGAATTGGTGCGGTTGGTGGTGGACTTTTGGGCGCACTGATTGGATTAGGGATTCCCAAAAAACAGGCTAAAGCATATCAGGAACGATTTTTACGGGGTGATTTTTTGGTCATTGTTGAAGGTACGGATGAGCAAATTCGTCAGGCAATTTCTCTACTTAAAGATGGAGGAATCGAAGAGTTGGGAATTTACAATGCGCCAGAGATGGATGGGATAAATACAGATTTCCCATTTGCGGCTGTTGATGAGCCTCATGCTCAGATGGCTAGATCAACGGTTTATCGAGAACC
>CAKZMA010000959.1 GCA_937127375.1 uncultured Coleofasciculus sp.
TTCGCGATCGCAACATCATTCACTGATGTAACACTTAAGCTAGGAACGCCATTTCCCGCGATCTCACTATTGGAAAATGAAATAAAACCGCCAGTATTTTCCAGTAATACCCCAGCTTGACTGGAACTGGTAATCATACTGTCTCGCACTTCCCCATTTTGAATACCCCTGGCGACAATTCCTGGATTGGTTACTCCAGTTATTGTAAATCCGGATAACACCGTATTATTTCCCAACGTTACTGTATCCATTACCTGAGGAAAAACACCAGCATCGGATAAGGGAAGTTGTACGCGACCAAATTCTATTGTATCCAATTGTTGCATCGGTGCTGTGGACAAAACTTGCACCTGATCAGGAATTGTAAAAGCCGGAATACCGGGATTAGTTCCCGCTTGTACATAAACAATATCATTCCCATCAGATTGCGTCGCGGCTAGGGCTAAATCGACTGTTCCAAACGGTGTTTCAACTGTACCATTTCCACCACTTGCACCTAAATTAACGTGCTGAAAGATATAAGGTTCACCGGTTTGGGGATTCGTTGCGGCGGTAGTAATTTCTTCGCTGAAAAAATCCGATTCTGTTTGACTATCAACCGTGATACTGGAAGTACGTCCCACACCATCCCCTAAACGGGATAAAATACCAGCATCCCCTGAGGAACGAGTTTTCCCGAAAATCGCCCCCACACTAACAATTACATTTGTGCCAAATATCTGATCCTCTTGCAGCGCCACACCGAAATTTAAGCTATCCGTGGGTTGTACTTCCAATCGCATCCGCCAACCTAGACTGGAATCACTTCCGGTTGCGTCATAATAATAAAGTCCACCATAGCCTCGTAATCCTCCCCCTTCACCCCATTGCGCCAATCTTGCACCCACCTCCAGATCAAACCCCGTCATTGCTGCTTCAAAGTGGCGCACTTGTCCCCGTTGTCGTTGTCCCTGAACCACTAAAAAATGGTCAGAAAAGAAACGATCAGTCAGTTGAAATCCGGTATCAAATGTTGTTTCATCTACTAAATCGCGAGTATCACCCAGAGGAAAATAACCATTGAGGCGCACATCCCAAACCTCTCCCAAGGTTTCCAACCCCACACCGAGTTGATTGAATGTACTATTTCCCGTATCCCGACGATCAAAACCCACATAACCGCCAAAAATCCGATTCAGGGACTGATTATAAAAGCGGTGTCCAAATAAGAGATTACCACCGACATTCGCGCTATTATCTAACTGCAATCGTCCCTCTAAAAATGTCAGCGTACTACCGGGATTTTGTAGCAGCGGGAGAAAACTGTCCAAGCGGGTAAAACCATCGTATCCCGCACCGGAAGTACTGTACCCAATTCCCCAGCGAGGTTTAATTTGTAGTGTTGTTAAATCTGGAGAGGTAGACGGGGGAGAGTCTGGTGTCTGCGCTTGCAGCGGACTCCCCAAGGAGGGGTGATAGTGAAGAACAGCATCGGCTTTTGGGAGTAATGGAATCTCCGTTTGTGCTATAGCCGCCGGAATCAAGAGAGGGGTGAAACAGAAGCTAGTCCAGAGTAATCTAACCAAGCTGTTCATATACGCGATCGCCAATCGATTTTTTTACCTTAACCTACACTCAACAGAAGCACCCCCAATTCCTGACAATGGAATACTTTTTTAAACTAAATTTAATTTAGTTCTGATGTACTATAGAAAAAGTCAAGCCTGACTCAGGATTAACGGATTTCAACGCCCTAATTTATTACTAATCCCATCGCACCCTCCCGGAATCGTTAGGCGAGACTGTTCACCGCACCAGGAACAGCAGTATTGACGTTGTTCCTCTCCTAACCGTTGCACCCCAGTAAAATTAATTCCCTCCACCACGGCACCCGTGTGAATTCCAGTGCGATAATCAGGCGGTTCAGTACGACTGCGAGGATTGGCGGTTTCCACTGATCCATAGAACAGGCGCACACCTTTGAGATCCGAATTGGATAAATTGGCTTTATAGAGAATCGTGCGAGACAAATTCGCTCCGGCTAGGTCACAATTGCTTAGATTGGCTTGAACCATATTGGCTTCACTTAATTCTGTCCAGCGTAGATCCGTACCTGCCAAATTAGCCCCGGCTAACATAACATTTAGTGCAATAACCCGCACGCCATAAGCCCGATCTTCTTGATACCCGCCATAACCATCTAAAATAGGACGTCCCAAGTGGCGATCGCGTTTTAAGGGTGTCAGTAATCGGGATTGAGACAAAAACCGTAAAACTTTGGCTTTACCTGCGGCGTCTACGCTCTTAACAATAGCAGCGGTTCGTCCTTCACAAAACGCTCGTTCTTGGGGCCAATCTTCTAGCAATCCTTCATCATCTAAAGCCAGATCACAAATTCCCTGAAAATAAGCATCAATAGTTTGCTGTTGGGTAATTGTATTTTGCTGAATGGTGAGATCCTTAGAAATAACATACTGACGCCAAGCGATATAGACAGCGAGAATAGCAATCAGAATTTGCCCTAACGCACCAATCCATTCTGCTAAAGAACCCACCGAATCAAACGCTTTGGTAAACCCGGTTAACGCCGCAATCCCCACAATTGCCACAATCACACCACAAACCGCAATCACTTGCGATCGCTGCTCTTGAGAGAGAGAGTTCTGAAACCATTGTTGTAAGGGTGACCAAATCACCGACACAGACAGGAGTAACGTGACAATGACCCCGGCGAGAATCACCCAGTTGTTATCCAGAACTAAGCCAACAATCAAAACCGCGATCGCGCTGAGGGTGACAATAGAGGGATTAGCCAATGCTTTACTGTTAGGATTTTGTCGCTCAGAGAATTGAGTCGGAGACACAGCCGACACCTGATCAGAAGCCTGGGATGAGATTGGCTCAGGATTAGGGTTCGTTGACTGGATGGCTGGATTAGACGGAGAAGGATCGGGCAGGTTGGTCATAGTTTGCCAGTGCAGCAGTGGAAGCAGATACAAAAGATTTTAACGACACCGATCGTGTAGAGTGGGCATTGCCAGCTCACTACGCCTCTGGGCAAATTATGATAATTTAAGGGCTTGATCAGAAATTATGTCTCTATACCCACCCTACCCCTAGAGTAAACCGCCGTGACACCAGCTACAGCCCCGACATTAGTCAGTGAAGACCAAGCTTTATCCTTGGTTGATTCGGTGATTCAGCAATCTCAAGCCGAAGGGGTATTCGTCAGCGTAAGTTCCAGCGAATCTGCCCTCAGCCGCTTCTCAGAAAATCAAATTAGCCAGAATATTAACCGCCATAAATTTACTCTCACCGTTACCAGTTATTTCGGTAAACGCAGCGCATCGGCTTCCACCACAGAATTTTTACCCGATGCAATTACCGATACCATCCAGCGATCCGAAGAATTAGCTCGGATTGCACCTGAAGATCCAGAATGGGTTCCCTTGCTTGAACCCCAAGTCTACGAGTCCCGTGTTCCTGCCTTTGACGACGCCACAGCCACTTTATCACCCTTAGCACGCGGAGAAATGGTACAACAAATCTGTGCTAAGAGTGCTAAAGCTGGAGTGGAAGGTTCTGGACGATTGAGTACTCAAGCCTTTGCTAAAGCTGTAGGAAATTCCCTGGGATTACGCGCCTGCGATCGCGGAACTGAGGCGGAGTTGAGTTTTACAGCTCGAATTGAGGATGGATCGAGTTGGAATCAGCGTACAGCCTTTGCTATTGCTCAGTTACCCCTAGATTCCCTAATTGAACCCCTGATTGAGCGGGCGTTTGCCGCCCGTAATCCCCGTGAAATTCAACCGGGTGTTTACCCTGTCATCTTTAATAATCCGGCGTTTGCGGATTTACTCCCCTGGGTGATCTTCAATTTAAATGCCCGATCCGCCGATGAAGGGCGATCGTTTATGTCTCGCACCGATGACACAGGTCAACCTGTGGGGAATCGCGTTGGTGAATCTCTATTTAGTCCCTTGGTACAAGTGCAACGCCATCCCGCTCATCCCTTGTTGCAGAGAGGAACCTGCTTTAGTGATGGATTGAGTAATCACTATCTGGAGATTATTCAGGATGGAGTGCCTAAAACCTTATCCTATAGTCGCTACTGGGCGCAACAGCAGGGAAAAGAACCGACAGGCTCATTGTTTCCCATCGTTATGTCTGGATCTGAGCAAAGCCTGAGCGATTTGATTGCTCAAACGGAACGGGGAATCTTGGTTAATCGCGCTTGGTATGTGCGCTATGTCAATCCACGTACCTTAGAGGTGACAGGAATGACCCGTGATGGTACATTCTGGATTGAAGATGGGAAAATTGCTTATCCGATTAAAAATCTGCGATTTAACCAAAGTCTGCCGGACATGTTACGGGATATTGATGCTCTGAGTACGGTACAGCGTTTCGGGGGTCGGGTGATGCCAGGGGTACGAGTTAAGGCGTTTAATTTCAGCAGCGTCACTGATAGCGTCTAGAGGGAACAGGGAACAGGGAACGGGGAACAGGCAACAGAGAATAGTATTGGGTAGGGTGGGCATAGCCTATCCTACGGTTCAGCTAAAGATTGAACTTGCCGTATCAAGTATTACTAAGTTGAGGTGAGATATCGATTAAGCTAATCTCACGTTAATATATCTCCGCTACACCATCATGCGTCTAGAGCAGTTACAAGCTTTTTTAGCCGTTGCTGAGACAGGCAGCTTTCAACAAGCCGCCCGTGAATGCGGTGTTACCCAATCGACGATTAGCCGCCAAATTCAAGCGTTGGAAGCTGAAGTAGGGCTACCCTTGCTCCATCGAACGGCTCGGGCGACATTAACCCTAGGAGGCGATCGCTTTTTATTTCGCGCCCGTAAAATCTGCCATGAATGGAAAACCGCCACCCAAGAATTATCTGACTTGTTAGACGGAAAACAACCTGAACTCTGTGTCGCCGCTATTCACTCCGTCTGCGCCCATTACTTGCCCCCGGTTTTACAGCGTTTTTGTCAGGATTATCCCAACGTGCAACTGCGGGTAACGGCATTAGGGAGCGATCGCGCCCTGAAAGTTTTGAAAGATGGTTTGGTTGATTTAGCGATTGTCATGAATAACCGCTATTTAACCGCCAGCGCCGAAATGGTGACGGAGCAATTGTATGACGAACCCATCGAAGTCTTAATGGCAGCCGATCATCCGTTAACCAAATATACCCTAGTGCCTTTGGATGCCCTAACCTGCTATCCCCATGTGATCTTTAAAGATGGTTATGGGATGCAGCGATTGGTACAAGACTTGTTCTCCCGGCAAAGTGGCACCCTGAACGCTAGCTTAGAATTAAATTCCCTGGATGCTTTTCGGGGAGTTGTGCGTCAGGGACATTTAATTTCGCTGCTACCCCGATCTGCCTTGGTAGAAGCCCTAGGTGATCCGACTCTGGCTGTGCGTTCGATTACCGCTGCTGCTACTGAAAATGGATCACCCCCGAAACAAACCTTGACCCGGCAAGTGGTGTTAGTCACGACACAAGATCGACTGCAAATCCCACCGATTCGCTCTTTTTATAACATGGTGCTGGAACTTATGCCTACCTGTCATACAACAGTTCAAGAGACTGTGGGCAGAACTCCCGCGATCGCTCCTTAGGGGCTGCTGAATAAGTGGTGAG
>CAKZMA010000960.1 GCA_937127375.1 uncultured Coleofasciculus sp.
CGATGAAAGTTTTAGTATTAAACGCGGGTTCTAGTACCCAAAAAAGTTGCTTGTATGAAATTGGAGAATCTTTACCCGATTCTCCGCCAAAACCAATATGGGAAGCCAAAATTGAGTGGACTGGGCAATCAGATACAGAACTTTTAAAGGTTAAAACATCTCAGGGACGATCCATAGAGGAACGCTTACCCACCGATGATCGAATTAAGGCGATCGCTCAAATGCTGAATACACTCTGGCGCGGTCAAACTCAAGTCATTTCCCAACTGAGTGACATTGATATCGTTGGACATCGGGTGGTTCATGGCGGCGATAAATACCATCAACCAACGTTAATTAATGCTGAAGTGAAAGACGCGATCGCGTCTCTGTCTCCGTTAGCGCCATCCCACAACCCAGCCAATCTAGAAGGAATTGAGGCGATTGAGAATATTTTACCCGATATGCCCCAAGTGGCTGTATTTGATACCTCATTTCATTCCCAAATGCCTTTACCTGCTGCGATTTATCCAGGCTCTAAAGACTGGCTAGATCAAGGGATACGTCGTTATGGTTTTCATGGGATAAGTCATCAATATTGCCTGGAACGAGTTGCCCAGTTGTTGGCAAAAGAGGCTAACTCGTTACGAGTGATTACTTGTCATTTAGGGAATGGGTGTTCCTTAGCCGCAATTCGGGATGGTATGAGTATTAATACAACGATGGGTTATACACCTTTAGAAGGATTAATGATGGGTTCGCGTTCGGGTTCAATTGACCCTTCGATTCTGATTCAACTGATGCGACAGGGGTATAATGCGGATCAATTAGAGCATTTGCTGAACAAAGAATCGGGATTAAAAGGGTTATCGGGTGTGAGTAGTGATATGCGCCAAATCAATGACGCGATCGCGGCGGGTAATGAACAGGCTAAACTTGCCTTGGATGTTTATATCCACCGCTTGCGCTTCTATTTAGGGGCAATGTTAACCTCTTTAGGCGGATTAGATGTATTGGTATTTGCCGGCGGGGTTGGCGAACATCAAGCCACTGTGAGAACCGCCGCCTGTGACGCTTTAGCATTTTTGGGACTTAAAATTGACGCAAATAAGAATGAAACAAATCCCGTAGATACAGATATTTCCACAGAGGATTCAAACGTGCGTGTTTTCGTGATTCATACCCAAGAAGATTGGGCGATCGCGCAATCCTGTTGGAACATGGTTAAAGCGTCGGGTAAGTAATCAAAATCTGTAGGGGCGGGTTTAGCCACTAAAACGACTTGGCACTAATAACTTCTCAACAAAACCCGCCCTGGCTTGGTATTATCTTGTAAGGGGCAACTACTTCGTTCGGGAGTCTAAGTCCTTTCATCGGGGTGTTGGCTGGATTTAGGAAGCAAATCCTCGAATTTAAGCGAGGGCATGGGATGTTGGTTGAGAGATTCTGTTATTGCCTCATCCGCTATTTTCCTATACTCTTGCTGTAATCTCGCTTGCGCTTGTGCCTCGTCTTCTTTTCCAAACAAGTCTCGATAAGAGTTAACAAAAGCAGTTATAAATTCACTCAAACTCTCATCTTTATTATCTGAATATTGCTCAATTTGATCAGCAAATTGGCGTAGGTTAGCCGTCATTTTGTGGAACGAGCTGGCTGATTCTTTTGAGAAATGTAAATTGTGCAATCTATCGGGAAATTGCTCTAACGTGTCACCCAAATCAATACCGTGAGCCTTGAGATTTGTTTGGATAGTGTGCATTTGCTGACGCGCTACATCAAGTCGAGCTGAGTCTGGTGAAAGCGAACCTGCAATGATGTCCTTGAAGGTGGCGATTAGATTGTCTAAGCTGACTTTTGCCCTTTCTGGATGATTGGGCAATTCTTCCGGGGAAATACCCAATAAAACAGCCATTAATTCTGATAGAGTTGTGGTTTGTCGCGGAGTTTCTGGAGATTGTCCAATGGAGAAATTGATCTGATTAAACAAAGCATCTTTAGCCTGATCAATTGCCTGGTTGATCTGAGATTCTAGGTAAGCTGTTGCTTGCTCTTGGGTAATTTCATAAGAAGCTATTTTCGCGATCGCCACTTCTTTTTGTTCACCCTCTAGGTTGCAGATTGGGAAATCGCCACAAGGAATTTTTTTGCAATTGGGAATGAGGAAGTAGCGAGTTTGGCTTGCATCAATCCACAAGGAACATTGATCTTCAGGATTTTGATTTTCTGGAAGTCGTTGAGGTATAATTAACCAAGCTCCATCTGATTGCTGTTCGGTTTTCCAGGCATCTGCACTCAGGTGGGATATAGCTTCAGATAGGGGGGCTGTCGTCCACAGCATAATTGGTAGTTTTTCCAGATACAATCTGTCATACTCTACGCTGGCGTTAATCGTTCCATTGGGTTGGGTTTCCCAAGAAACAAAGCCACAATCTGCTCTTGTCATCCGCACCCCGGTACAGAGAATATCTATTAACCAAGAAATACTGGCATTATTGGCTTCTTCGCCTACTAACTGTTTAGCGGTATCAGCACCAAGATTTAGAGTCAATATTTCGGAATTGTTTGGTCTGGAGGTAATTATGATAACAATTGAATGCTGAGTTCCGTCTGGAAGTAGCAGTGAGAGAGTTAGGGGTTGGAAGTCTTCTGTAAGAGATTCGGAAGCCGTGTAGATATTTTGGGGAAAATTGACAAGTTTATAAAATGGGGAAGGATTATTTTGAAGGTATTTCAGAAATGAACGTACTGGGTTTGAATAAAAGGGTACTGGAGATAATAAATTTACGAATAGTTGTTCCATTGTCACATTTTTAATGAACAGATCACTCGATGTTTATTAATCGGTTATCTTAGTAATAAATTGATAATAAAATAAATCGTCGTTTTTGTCTAGGGAGTTTCCATGAGTAAATGGTTAACCCATGTAGGAACCCAAGCAATAGATATGTCCTACTTGACTCACGATTCAATATACCGCCTCTATCATCAAGGAGACGTTAGTTTTGAGTCAGGAACCTTGTATTTGTTCTTAGGAGATTTACATGGAAATATAAAAGCTGCTATTATACTAGCTATACGCTTACAAATTTTATTCAAGAGACCATTGCGTTGCATCTTTCAAGTTGGTGATTTCGGATTTTGGCCTAGTGGCTTGGCGGCAAAAAATGAAGCTATTTATTATAAAAAAGAAGATGCATTGGATTTTTATGACATAGCCCAAGCAGCCAAACCGCAAGAGTTTTTTTCATTGGGGCTAGGTGATTTAAAGACTCTTAAGACTCCCTTTTATTTTATTCGAGGCAATCATGAAGATTTTGAACAGTTAGATTTGATGTCGCCGTCTATCCCCTCTGAGGTGATAACAGGCATCTACTTTATTCCCGATTATTTTCATGGAGTAATTGAAGACTTACATATCATGGCTCTCGGCGGAATTCTAACAGATCTAGAGCGAGGTAAGGGAAAGAAAGCTAAACTTGAATTTAAGAAATCAAAACACAAGTTAAAGACCGATAGACGCCGCTCAAATGTATCCTTACTTGTTCAACTCAATTCAATTGGAGTAGACTTGCTACTTACCCATTCTGGACTTGCATCTAGAGAAAATCATGATGGTTCTCAGCAACTAGAAAATTATTTAATTTCTAGTGATATTCGGTTACATTTCTATGGTCATCATCATAAATTTTCAATGGGAAAATTAGGAGAAAGTAGTTTCAGCATAGGATTAAGAAACATAGATGTTGATTCTAGAGGTATACTTAGACCCGGTAGTTTTACGCTTGTATCCTGGAAAGATCGGAATAATTTTACGCTTTATTCGGATACTGAGGTAACACTTTGACAATGCAGGTTTTGCTCGATTTCTTCAGGAGTTAGAATCCATATATCTGGTATTTTTAAGTCAGTTAAATAAGCACCCATATATACGGATTTACCTTTAGAACAGGTCAGTTTAAACCCACACATATTATAAAAGTTATGCTCTTCGTCAGGTCGAGAAATTTGTTCAATTTTTGATATGGGTTTCTCCTCTAAACACTTGAGAATGCCGTGGTCATTTTCTTCCGGAAAAAGGGTGTATTTATAAGAAAACTGACTAATTTTATGATTGATCGGTTGGTTGGGCTCACTGGCATCAAAAACCAGAATATTTCCCATGCCTTCATCTACATCAAGATATAAGCGAGAACCCTGATGAGTTTCCAAAAGCAGAGAACCTGATTCCATCCGCAATTCATCTTCAGGTTCTAAATACATTAAGCGGATTATCTTTTGTATCGTTTGACCAACTAGCTGGGATATTAGTGTCAGGTTACGAGTAAGGTATTCAGTGGATGAATGCATCGCTGTTCTCCAGCACAACATTATTGGATGTTGTTGGTAAGTATTTGCCTAAACTGTTTAATCATTCCATCAATACGCCTGAGATAGGCGTTTTGTTTTTGTTTTCTTTTCTTACCCCTAGAAGGAATCTCGTCGATTCGAGCCGGATCGATAAGATGAATAGAACCATCTTCTTCTGAAATCATAAACTGTAAATCGTCAATAACCAAATTGTCATCTTTAGCTTTTTGACGAAATTCCGTTAAATCCTCAATCGTTTTTGGTGTTACCAAGGCTTCTACTGATGGATCTACAGGTTCATTGGCAAACTTTCCAGTACGAAGGATACGCTTACTTAATGCCCCCTCGACCTTTTCCATCACAATACCTTGTTTGGTCACACTCTTACGATCAACCCAAGTCATTAGTCCTTTATAGACCATTGGATATCCTTTGTCCGTTAACGTGGATAAGTTGTCAGCTTCTTTAACTAATTGCTCATT
>CAKZMA010000961.1 GCA_937127375.1 uncultured Coleofasciculus sp.
AGAAAATTTGTCGGGAATGCTGTCATTGGTGCAACAGGCACCGCCGCCTTAGCGGGGTGTCGCCCAACCGCCACTAATTCAGGGGCGCAAAGCGTTAGCCAACCCAGAATTCGATGGCGCATGGCAACGAGTTGGCCCCAATCGTTGGATACTATTTTTGGCGGCGTAGAAACCATGAGCCAGCGGGTGAGTGAAATGACCAATGGACGTTTCACGATTAAACCCTTTGCTGCTGGTGAAATTGTACCCGGATTGCAGGTGCTAGATGCGGTACAAACTGGCACGGTGCAATGTGGTCACACCGCTAGCTATTATTACATCGGCAAAAATCCCGCCTTGGCATTTGGCACAACTGTTCCCTTTGGTTTAGACGCCCAACAACAGAATGCCTGGTTATACCATGGCGGTGGTTTAGAGGCGATGCACAAGCTTTATAGTGACTTCGGCGTGATTAACTTTCCGGCTGGGAATACGGGGACTCAGATGGGCGGCTGGTTTAAGCGAGAAGTTAACTCGGTGGCGGAACTCCAGGGTTTGACCATGCGAATTCCTGGGTTAGGGGGTGACGTGATGTCCCGGTTAGGGGTTAATGCCCAAGTGTTACCCGGTGGCGAGATTTACCTAGCACTAGAACGGGGGGCAATTGACGCGGCTGAATGGGTGGGTCCTTATGATGACGAGAAACTCGGCTTGCATCAAGCGGCTCAACTCTACTACTATCCCGGTTGGTGGGAGCCAGGAGCAACTTTAGAAGTGCAAGTGAATAAGACAGAGTGGGATAAATTGCCCAAAGAGTATCAGGAAGTCTTCAAAACGGCAGCCATGGACTCCAACTTAAATATGCTGGCACGGTATGATGCCTTAAATCAACAAGCCCTAGGAAAACTGCTGGAGGCTGGGGTGAAGCTGACGCCCTATTCTCAAGAGATTATGCAGGCCGCTCAGAAGGCATCCTTTGAAATATATGAAGAAAATGCTGCCCAAGATAGCACGTTTAAAGAGGTTTATGAGCAGTGGAAGGGCTTTCGCGAACAGATTTACCAATGGCATCAGGTGAATCAACTCAGTTTTTCTAATTTTGTGATGGCAAATCAGGAATGAGGAAGTAGAGACGTTGCATGCAACGTCTCTACCATAAGATGCGTCCTAACCGCTATGGCGATTGCTATAACGTTTGTGCAAAACCCGCCCTGACTTAGTTTTGAGTGTTGAGTGTTGCGACACCCCAGATGAAACTAAACCCGCCCCGACACTGAGAACCGCTATAATAAATCCGCCTTTCCCAAATATGTCATTGATGAGGTGTGAACGATTGAAGTTTAAACAGTCTACTATGCGGCACTATCCGTTAAAACGCTCTACTCTAAAAAAACCAGGATTTGACTGGGTTCAGATTGCTCTGTTGGTCTGGATTGGTGTCTTAGGGGCGGCTGAACGTGCCGCCGCTCACCACCCGGTTGGGGGTAGAACCCCTGCCAATGTCTGGGAAGGGTTGCTCTCTGGATTCGCGCACCCAGTTATCGGATTTGACCATTTGGCGTTTGTTGTGGCTGTGGGTTTATTAGCCGCGAATCTTGTTCGGGGTGGTTTTATTCCCGTTGCCTTTTTGTTAACAGCAATGGTAGGTACAGGGATTCACCTGTTAGCGATTAACTTGCCGATGACTGAACTGGCAATTGCCGCTTCGGTGGTTCTGTTTGGGGCAATGCTGATAGGGCAATACCGTCTAGATTATAAAGTGTTAACTGGACTGGCTGCGATCGCGGGATTGTTTCATGGTTATGCTTATGGAGAAGCCATTATTGGTGCCGAGATGAATCCGATAGCGGCATATCTGCTCGGATTTACGCTCATTCAGGGGATTATTGCTTTCGGCGCGATGATGGCAAGTCAACTTATCCTCAAGCGATGGAGTGAGAATGCATTGGCTATCCTGCGGGTTGTCGGCTTGGCAATTTGCTCGGTGGGAGTCATGTTCCTAGCAACTGCCATTGTCGGTTGACATCTCCACTCCTTAAAAGAGAGTGGATTCTGAGCTGATGTTACGCCTCGGTCTTAAGACGCGAGGCTTCACATTTCTCACGGTATGATCGTTTTAGGTTGGAAAACAGGTCATACCGTTTCGGCAGTGTCAAGCACCATTAATACCATCCTCAGCCGCCGCGATCGCAACTGTCGCCCGCTTTACCTGTTCCCAACTCATCAGGCTTGATTACCGTTTCTATTGATCCATATTCCAACTTACTTTAACCTTAAGGGTTGCTGTTCTGTATTGAGTTCCAAAAGTTGCTAAACGTCTTTTCTGCTCAAAGGACAAATGACCAATCCCTAATAAATCTCCGCCTCAAGCTGACTCAGTGGTACAAAAGACTCTTGAGGTAAAAGAATCGGTTTCGCCCGAAAAATCAACTTGCCACGATAAGTAAATCGGTCAATCGCCACACCCATGGGACGTTGGGTTAGGTGGGGATGGACTTCATAATAATTATGGTATATCTGCCGAGCGGCTCTAAGGAGACCCGGGTCTAACAACATCGGTAGCCCCGTCTGAGTTTCTTGATACTCTCCTTGCCATTGTTGTGATGTATATACCACCCGCCTAACCCTACTGTTTAATTCACCAACATGATTCTTGCCGGACGTTTCTTTGCATCAGAGTAGCTGTACTAGGTCATCCTCCTGTTTGACTTAACTTATGGCTCTTTGAGAATCTCAATCAAAGCATTTCCCATTTCCTGGCAACCGACAAGCGTCATTCCTGCTGACATAATATCCCCTGTACGGTTCCCTTTCTCTAAAACTTGAAAAACGGCTTGCTCAATTTGGTCAGCCGCCGTTGCCTGATTTAACCCATAGCGTAGCATCATCGCCGCACTCAACACTTGAGCCAAGGGATTTGCCTTATTTTGCCCAGCAATATCCGGGGCGGAACCGTGAACGGGTTCAAAAACGCCGGGTCCTTTTTCCCCTAAACTGGCTGAAGGTAACATGCCAATACTCCCGGTGAGCATCGCCGCCGCATCAGAAAGCACGTCTCCGAATAAATTGCCCGTGACAATCGTATCGAACTGCTTAGGTGCCCTGACTAACTGCATGGCAGCATTGTCAACATACAAATGAGATAACTCCACATCCGGATACTCAGTCGCTAATTGGGTGATGCGATCGCGCCATAATTGAGATACCTCGAGAACATTGGCTTTATCAACCGAACAGAGTTTACCTTGGCGTTTGCGAGCGGTTTCAAATGCCACTCGTCCAATGCGGTCAATTTCGGCTTCGGTATACGCCATCGTATTTACACCGCGCTTTTCCCCCGTTTCAGTGGTAAAGATACCCTTGGGCTGACCGAAATAAACCCCGCCTGTCAATTCTCGCACCACCATAATATCCACCCCGTCAACCACCTCCCGTTTCAAGGTTGAGGCATCAATGAGTTGGGGTAATATGGTGGCAGGTCGCAAATTGGCAAATAACCCTAATCCTGCTCGTAATCCCAACAAACCCGTTTCCGGGCGTTGATGGCGCGGCAGGTTATCCCATTGATAACCGCCGATGGCAGCCAGTAAAACAGCGTCGCTATGGCGACATTTTTCCAGGGTGTCAGTCGGTAGGGGTTCCCCAGTAGCATCAATTGCCGCCCCTCCGATTAAGGCTTCAGTGAACTCAAAGCTAAGGTCGAACTGTGCGCCAATCACCTTTAACACATCTACCGCGACTGCCATAATTTCTGGACCAATGCCATCACCGGGCAAAAGGGTAATGCGGTAGTGCTGCTGTGCCATAACTTATCGTGTAATCTTGGGGACAATTTCAAAACGTGGACACCTGAACCTTATGACTGACCAGGCAGTCTCTTATGATAACGGCTAATTGACCCCCCTGACCGGAATCAATGTTTCAATTTTTGAATTTTGTCGGGAAAATGGGGATTGGGGAAGAGGTGATTGGTGAGGAGGAGAAGAACGAATTGTAGTGATGAGTTTTTGAGTATTCGCTCATCGGGAACGAACTGGAGGACGCACAAAACTTATCGAGTTAGAACACTATAAGCTTTTACCTACGGAGACTGAGATTACGATGGCACTGAATTTAGTTAACCAACTCGGCGAATGGAATCCCCAGTTGTTTCGGGAAATCAAAGGACGGCTTAAACCCCGCAATATTTTAATTGCCGTCGCCATGTCTTTCCTGGGACAGTTACTGCTGCTGATGGCTTTCGCGGGTAAATTACCCGTGGTTAAGGATAGCATGAGGCTTTACAACCGTTATTGTACAGGGTCAACTGAGGAATACTCCACGATTCCCGCCTGTCTATTCGATGGTGTAGGTGGGTTTGTGATCAATTGGTCACTCTGGTGGCAGGATGTCTTTTTGGGACTCAGCCTAATCGGTATTTTTGCCCTGTTAGTCGTGGGCATCTATATGCTGATTAGTGATTTGTCTCAGGAAGAACGTCGGCGTACTCTGAATTTTTTACGGCTGACTCCGGGTTCAACGCTGAGTATTTTAGGCGGCAAATTATTGGGAGTTCCCCTGTTACTTTACCTAGTCGCCGCCCTAGCCTTGCCCTTGCATCTAGTGGCGGGTTGGGCAGGTGACATGGGTTTGAGTCAGATTTTAGCCTTCTACACGGTTCTAGGTGCTAGTTGCCTATTCTTTTTCAGTGGGGCGTTACTTTTTGGCTTAGTCGGTAATTGGTTGGGCGGTTTTCAAGCGTGGTTGGGGGGTGGCGCAATTCTCCTATTTCTATCGATTAGCACCAGCGTTATTGACGGGGGTATGAACCATTACCCCACGGATTGGCTGACCTTATTTAATCCGGCAATTTTGTTACCGTACCTGATTGATTCGAGTTCTCTAGATGTCGTTAATACGTATCCCAACGGTGATTTTTGGGACTTGGGTTGGTTTTATCTCCCCCTCGGAAAGACAATCTGGATGATGGCGGGATTTGCTATTCTCAATGCGGGTTTATGGAGTTACTGGATTTGGCAGGGATTAAATCGGAATTTTCACAATCCCACGGCTACCTTACTGAGTAAGCGACAAAGTTATCGGTTAACGGCTTGCTTTGAAGTGATGATTCTCGGATTTGCCCTAAATCCTCAGGTACATGAATGGAAAAGTTATGCTGAAGGATTGTTTGAGAATCTAGAAATCCTGCTGGTGTTTAACTTGATCCTATTTTTAGGGTTAATTGCAGCGTTGAGTCCCCATCGTCAAACGATGCAAGATTGGGCGCGTTACCGCCATGCCAAACGCTCGTCCCGCAAGGCTGGAATTATGGCAGACTTAATCTGGGGCAGAACCAGTCCAGCGCCTGTGGCGATTTTCTTGAATTTAGCGATCGCGTCTGCTATTTTACTGCCATGGATTCTGCTGTGGTCGCCCAGTGAATACAAGACACCCGCGATTTTGGGGTTATTGGTAACCGTCGGTCTCATCGTGTTTTATGCTTCCATCGGACAGCTTATGCTGTTGCTGAAAACACCCAAGCGGGCGGTTTGGGCAGCAACCATGGTTGGTGGACTGATTATCTTACCGCCGATTATGCTGGAAGTGTTGTCCATGTCCCCATCCGTACAACCCCTGGTATGGCTATTTTCGGCGTTTCCTTGGGCTAGCATCCAATATGCGGCGGGAACATCCGTATTACTGGCTCTGGCGGGTCAATCTCTCGCGTTAGTCTTGCTGAATCTTCAACTCACCCGACAGTTGAAAAAAGCAGGTGAGTCTTCGACGAAAGCATTACTGTCTGGGCAGATGTCCTGAGAGATTCAGTAATTGAATCATCGTGGTATTGTAGAGACGCGCCATGGCACGTCTCTACTTTTGCAAGAAAACCCCAAAAAACTGCAATAATGCAAAAAATTCGTCAATTAATCATTCTACCATTACTAACTCTTTTCGCGATCGCAACCCTCAGCAGTTGCGGTGGTGATAGTGCAGAATCAGGAGCGATTCGAGTTGGCTCAAAAGATTTTGCTGAACAATTTATATTAGGAGAAATGTATGCGCTGGTATTAGAAGAGAATGGTTTTCCCGTAGAACGCAAACTTAACTTAGGAGGGAGTCAGGTGACTCATGAGAGTCTCAAATCGGGAGAAATTGATTTATATCCAGAATATACCGGGACTGGATTGATCACAATTTTAAAGCGTCCCCGGAATAGCGATTCCCAACAAGTCTATAAAATCGTTTCCCAGGAGTATGCGGAACAGTTTAATTTAGAATGGCTCGAACCCGCACCCCTGAATAATACGTATGCGCTGTTTATGACGCCAGAGGATGCCCAACAGTATGGAATTGAAACGATTTCCGATATAGTGCCTCAAGCTAATGAACTGAAGATGGTTGGCACCTATGAGTTCCAAGGACGTCCTGATGGATTATCAGGGCTCAAGGAAGTGTACGGTGATTTTAAACTAGCAGAGTATAAACCGGTGAATGCCGCATTGAGGTATCAAGCCTTGGCTCAAGATCAAGCTGATATTGCTGTAGGATTTGCTACAGATGGAGAAGTCAGCGCTCTCAATTTAGTCAGACTTGAAGATGACAAAAATTTCTTTCCTCCTTATCAAGTTGCGCCCGTCGTGCGTCAGGAAGTCCTAGAAGAAAACCCAGAAATTGAAACGATACTCAACAAGCTTTCGGCAACAATTACAGATGAGACAATGCAACGTCTCAATTACCAGGTAACTGGGAAACAAAGGGAACCGGGTGAGGTAGCGAAAGAGTTTCTCATTGAACAAGGATTTCTGGAATCTAATAACGACGAGGGTGAACTTTAGTTAAGGGTTGCTGAATCAGTATTGGGGTGAGGGGAGAGAACAGGAAACAGGGAACAGCGAGAGGTTGTTGTAGTGCGTTAAGCGAAGCCATGCCGCAGGCTTTGCATCTCGCTCGCTATTGTGTCAGTTTTTTACCTATCAAGGCTTATTGCTTGCACTAAATGAACCTTAAATCGTCCTCAAAGCCTTGATTTTAAAAAGGTCAAAATTCAAAACTTAGTCGGGGCGGGTTTAGTGACATCTGGGTGCAAAGTAAACGATAGTAGTGAAACCCGCCCCTACATTCGGAAAGAATTGGTTTGAGGTAACGTTATCATCAATAGCTGCCCGAAAGAACATAAACTTACCCCTATACACTCAAAACTCACGCGCCATGCCCAACTAGCCTAGTGTTGGGTCAAGACTACTCGGAATTAGCATGAATAGTTAGCGTCAAGGGATGCATTTGGGGAAAGTCTTGCTGAATAATTCGGATAACTTTTTGTTGATTAGTCTTATTTTTTACAATAAATTGGGCAGTACCATCGCCTTGAGAACCTACACCCTTACCCCCCAAAATATAAGGTTGAATCGGCTCATAATTGAGCAGTTGGTGCAAAACGGGAGCCGTCAATTGTTGGGAACAAGCGGGGATGAGATAGCGATCAAATTCAGCTTGAGCCTTTGTCATCAACTGACCCAGCTTGAGAGCATCTCCTGTTTGCAGTACTTCAACGGCTTCTTGAGTAATTTGATAACTAATAGTGCCGAGATAGTGCTGTACATTCTTCTGTACGTTATCAGTACCAAAGGGATAACACTGATTCAGCCGACTGAGGATTTCTTGGGTATTTTTACTCGCGCCCAGATCAACAATGACAAAAAACAAATCTTTTGGAACATTTAGCTCGATAATATCCGCCGATGCGCCATCAAAAATAATGGCAATTGGTTGATTCCCATAAGCGCAGGCTTGATCCATACGTCCGCAGCGAGAAGGTGTAGTTGTCTCACCTAGATAAGCATATTCCATTTCGCCTCGCCGATTCATTTTCAGGTCATATAAATGATTAAAGGCGCGTGCGACTAAAACGCAAATAGCGGCACTGGATGATAACCCTTTTTGTATGGGTAAATCAGTGCAATAGTTATCGATTTCTACGCCACCTACTTGGAAATAGGTAAGAAAATGATAAGCGACGCCAGCCGCATAACTGCAAAACCCTCCCTTTTGGGCTTCAGCCAGGAGCACTGGGCGTTCCATGGGTAACTGAATGGGTTCTGGACGAGTGCCATCACTCAGGGAAGCATGAAGAATAAAATGAGTAGGGTGGGGCTTGACGTTGGCATAGAGTCCCTGGTTGGTTCCTGTGATAAGGGTGTAGCCTTTTTCAAGCTGAGGATTCAGGCGGCGGTAGCCTCCCGCCCAATCGCTGTGTTCACCAAACAGACAAAGGCGACCTGGCACAAACAGTTTCATTCATAACCCCTATAATTATTGCGATCGCTATTAATAGAGTACTGTGGAGGCTAACACATTGGCGCGATCGCTCTGGAGATCATCCCATTTACAATCTCAAACTGATATGACCCACTTTGGCATCATCTGTCCTGCTTCAGCAGGTCACCTCAACCCGATGACCACGTTAGGATACGAGCTAAACAAGCGTGGTCATCGTGTTACCCTATTTGGAATACTCGATGCTCAGCCCAAAACTGTGGCAGCAGGACTGGATTTTTGGGCAATTGGTGAATCTGAGTACCCTCTTGGAGTGAATCGAGCGGCTGATATCATTGAACAGGTTGTATCTACTGGGAAGCCAGTCTTAGCTTCAAAAAACTAATCAACGTAGATCAGCACAATCAAGTCGAACCTACATTTAACCTATATCTCACCCTTGCGTCAGTACCCTTTGTTTAAGTAACTTACTCCTTAGGGTAGATTCAACAAACCATGCAAGTTCCTTACGATCTGGAAAATATAAATATCTCTACCTTATGGAAACTTATGATGTCATCATCATCGGTGCGGGTCATAATGGTTTAGTCTGTGCAGGTTATTTGCTCAAGTCTGGTTACAGCGTTTTGCTACTAGAAAAGCGATCTGTCGTAGGTGGCGCTGCTACAACGGAGGAAGCCATGCCAGAAGAAGTTCCGGGCTTCTACTTTAACCTATGTGCGATCGATCACGAATTTATTCACCTAGGACCAGTTGTTGAAGAACTCGAGTTAACCAAGTTTGGACTTGAGTATCTATACTGCGATCCCACTATTTTCTGTCCTCATCCTGATGGCAAGTATTTCTTAGCTCATCGTTCTGTTGAAAAGACTTGTGCCGAAATCGCTCGCTATAGCCAGCGTGATGCCCAGAAGTATCGAGAGTATATGGACTTTTGGCATCGCCTGATTCAAGCCATTACTCCTATATTCAATGCACCTCCTAAATCGATCATTGATATTTTAGGGAACTGGGGGCTTCTCCGGCTGAGAAAACGATCGCGATTGGGGCGATCATGATGGCACTCCGCCATGACCCTGGTACCGCCAGACCGCGTGGGGGTACGGGTGCCTTAGTCCAAGCCTTAATTAAGGTGGTGAACCATCATGGAGGCACTATCTTATGCGATCAGCATGTTGAGCAGATTCTCATGGGCAACAATGGACGAGCCGAAGCTGTTCGGGTTGCAGGGGGTCAGGAGTATCGAGCCAGAAAAGGGATTATCTCCAGCATTGATGCCCAGCGTTTATTTCTTCAGCTTATTGACCCAGCCGATGCCCAAGCGATCGCGCCTCAGTTAAACGAGCGGATCAAGCGTCGGATTGTCAATAGTAATGATGGCATTTTGAAGATCGACTGTGCCCTATAACCAGTAGGAGAAAACCATGGAGACTAGAGATTTTCAAACTCAAAGCGAAAACGTCCCTTATCCGAGCATTCCACCCCTCATCGATAGCCGGGAGACAGAATATCGGGGAACAGGAATTACCAGTTCAGTCGCGATTTTTGGTCA
>CAKZMA010000962.1 GCA_937127375.1 uncultured Coleofasciculus sp.
ACCCCACACCCCACACACCCCACACCCTACACCCATTAAAACCCGCCCCTACAACAATTGCCTGTGTCGCACTAAATGTGCCGCTAATTGAATCGCCGCTTTCATACTGGTAGGATTAGCAATTCCCTGACCGGCAATATCATAAGCTGTACCGTGATCCGGAGACGTTCGCACAAACGGTAGACCAATCGTGGTGTTAATCGCTCGGTCAAATGCCATGAGTTTAACCGGAATTAAGCCTTGGTCATGATAAAGTGCCAAATACGCATCGGGGAGATTGGGGATGGCTGGATTATCGTACCAGGCTTGACCCGCTTTCACCCAAAGGGTATCGGGTGGTACCGGTCCATCCAATTTTATCTGGGGACGTTGCTTTCGTTCCTGTTCTAGCCAGGGAATCAACCAGTCTTTTTCCTCCCGCCCTAATTGTCCCTGTTCACCACTGTGGGGATTTAACCCAGAAATGGCAATGCGAGGGGTTTCTACGCCAAACTCCAGCCGTAAGCATTCCACCAGTAAATCCAGTTTTGCCTTCATCAAGTCTGGGGTTAAGGTATGGGGGACTTGATCCAAGGGAATATGGGTGGTGGCTAACAGGGTTCGCAATAGCCACCCGGTATGAGGCGATCGCGCGACGAATAGCATCCCGAATCGCTCGACACCAGCCGCCTGTGCTAACACTTCAGTTTGACCGGGATAGTCATGTCCGGCGGCTTTCCAGAATGACTTGGCAATGGGTGCAGTGACAATTCCCTCAAACTCACCCGCCAAGGTTTGCGCGATCGCACGTTTCAAGTAAGCAAAACTGGCGTCCCCACTCGCCGCATTTCCCCGCCCCAGCGTAATCTGACGTTCGATTGAGGCGTCTAAGGGGATGTCTAATATGGATAGGTTATCCGGTTCAGCCAGAGGTATGCTACTGTCTATCCTGTGCCGCAATTCCTTATACGCCGTCTCTAACAACGAGCGACTACCAATAACCGTTATTTGAGCATCTTGAGTTATCTGCTCATCTGCCAACGCCTTCAGCACCACCTCCGCACCAATTCCAGCCGGATCACCCAAGGTGACAGCCAAGCGAGGACGCCCTCGGGATGGGTGGTGCGGTTGTGTAAACAAATATTTCTCAGTTTTCATTTTGGATTTCAACCCAATCGCGATAATCTTATAACTTAGAGCCTGCTAGAGCGATCGCAAAAGGAGATAAGACATAAGACATGAACGCTGAAATTTTCAATGCTGCTGTACTATCCTTTACCCTAATTCTCGTGGGTATGGGCTTAGGATTTTTGTTACTCAAAATCCAAGGCGGCGAAGGGTAACGGAAAAAGGAAGTAGAGACGCGCCATGGCGCGTCTGGGGAGACTCAATTTACCCATGTCTGAGCATCTTTAGAGGCTTTCTGATAGAATCTTATAGAAACGTTAAGTTTACAGGCAAAATTTTTATAAATGAACTTGTTGGTCGTCGGTGCAACAGGCACTTTAGGAAGACAGGTGGTTCGTCGGGCGCTGGATGAAGGTCATCAGGTACGCTGTCTGGTTCGTAGCCCTAGGAAAGCCACATTTTTAAAAGAATGGGGAGCCGAATTGGTTCAAGGTAACCTGTGTCAACCACAGACGTTACCACCTGCTCTTGAAGGCATAACTGCCGTGATTGATGCAGCAACCTCTAGACCAACAGGCTCTCTCACCATTAAACAGGTAGACTGGGATGGCAAGGTGGCGCTGATTCAAGCGGCGACGGCGGCGGGAGTGGAACGTTTTGTCTTTTTCTCGATTCTCAATTGTGAGAAGTTTCCAGATGTGCCGTTGATGGAGATTAAACGGTGTACTGAAGTGTTTCTGGCAGAATCGGGATTGAACTACACCATCTTGCAGCCTGCTGGGTTTATGCAAGGGCTGATTATGCAGTATGCTGTACCAATCCTGGAAGGGCAAGCGGTTTGGATTACTGGGGAAGCTGCGCCCACGGCCTATATGGATACTCAGGATATTGCTAAATTTGCCGTTCGCGCTCTTGAGGTTCCGGAAACGACAAATAAAACTTTTCCGGTGGTGGGAACACGAGCTTGGCGAGCCGATGAGATTATTAATTTATGTGAGCGACTCTCAGGTAAGGATGCCAGAATTGCTCGACTCCCAATTAATTTCTTGCGGGGAATGCGCCAGATTACCCGATTTTTTCAGTGGGGTTGGAATATCGCGGATCGCTTGGCATTCACGGAGGTGTTAGCCACGGGGAAACCGATGATGGCTTCAATGGATGAGGTTTATCCGGTTTTTGGTCTTGATCCCAAGGATACAACGACGCTGGAAGCTTATCTGCAAGAGTATTTTAGCCGAATTACTAAGAAGCTTAGGGAAATTGATTACGAGAAAAGCAAGAAAAAGAAGAAGAAGAAAACGCCGATGAAAAAACCTTAAGTTCTGATGGGTGATGGGGCTGACTTTTCATGCGATCGGGACCTCTCTCCAAACCTCTCTCCTGCAAGGAGAGAGGCTTTGAATTCTCCTCCTCCCATGTAAAAAAGCAAAGCATCCTTCCTTCTCCCAGATATAGGGAAAACCCGCCCTGACTGAGTGCAAGCGTTTTGATTGTTGACACAGATTGTTGCTTTTTGGTGTAAGCTTTTTCCTCAAGGGGGTTAATGATAGGTCTAAGTTGAGCTAGCCAGTGTTATTGGTTAAAACGACTATTAATGATGTATGACGCGGACTGATAAGTGTGGGCAAAGCAGGGATTATTTATAACGACAACAAACCTGTAGCTTGTCGGGTTGCTGAGGAGTTACAAGAGCAACTCACGGCGGCGGGTTGGGATGTGTATATGGCAACGGGGGTTGGCGGACTTTTAGGCTATTCCCGCCCTGAATCTCCTGTCTGTCATACACCGATCGACAAGCTAGCAGCGCCGGGGTTTGATGAAAAAATGGCGTTCGCGATCGTGCTGGGGGGAGATGGTACGGTGCTGGCGGCGTTTCGCCAAGTGGCACCTTTTGGAATTCCTCTGCTGGCAATTAATACGGGACACATGGGATTCCTGACTGAAATGTACCTGAATCAACTTCCCCAGGCGATGGAAAAGGTGATGGCGGGGGAGTATGAGATTGAAGAACGCGCGATGCTGTTGGTGCAGGTGGTGCGGGATCAGTGTATATGGTGGGAAGCCTTGTGTTTGAATGAGATGGTTTTGCACCGGGAACCGTTGACCTGTATGTGCCATTTTGAGGTGAAAATTGGACGGCATTCTCCTGTGGATATTGCGGCTGATGGGGTGATTATCTCGACGCCGACGGGTTCGACGGCGTATTCCCTGAGTGCAGGGGGAACGGTGGTAACGCCGGGGGTGCCGGTGTTGCAGTTGATGCCGATTTGTCCTCATTCTTTGGCGTCGCGGGCGTTGGTGTTTGCGGATACGGAAAAGGTGCAGGTGTTGCCGGCGACGCCGAATCAGTTGGTGATGGTGGTGGATGGAAATGGGGGCTGTTATGTGTTACCGGAGGATCAGGTGCATGTGGCGCGATCGCCTTATTCGGCTCGGTTTATTCGCTTGCAACGACCTGAGTTTTTCCGGATGTTGCGCGAGAAGTTGGGTTGGGGATTACCTCACATTGCGAAACCGACATCAGTGGAGTTACCTTAGTACAGTTGAACCCGTCGGTAGTGAACAGCTTTGGGATAATTCGATTTTTTTCCTGATGCGACAACCAGTAGGTGTTTTTTTCGGGGAGTCAAAATTTGAGGCTGTAT
>CAKZMA010000963.1 GCA_937127375.1 uncultured Coleofasciculus sp.
CCCCTGCTTCCCCTGTTTGTTTGTAGTAGAATATTCTCCATATCTTCCAGCGCAAAAGAAACTAAAAATCTTATGAAATTCATCAGTCCCAAGGTTGATTATGCCTTCAAAAAAATATTTGGCTCCGAGCAAAGTAAAGATATTTTAATCAGCTTTCTAAATGCTATAATTTATGGAGAAGAAAAAAAGATTCAGTCATTAACAATCGCCAACCCCTATAATCCTGGTCAGTTAATAAGTTTAAAAGAAAGTTACTTAGATATAAAAGCTGTTTTATCAGATAGTTCTATTGTTGTCATTGAAATGCAAATAGCGCCGATGGCGTCTTTTAACAAGCGAGTTGTTTACAATCTGGCAAAAGCCTATAGCAACCAGTTAGGTACAGGAGAGGATTACCCCATTCTTAATCCAGTTATAGCTGTGACCGTTACCGACTTTATCCTGTTAAAAAAATATGACGAGGTTATTAGTCAATTTGTGTTCCAGGAGAAAACTAAAAAGATTGAATTATTCGATAATGAATTACAGCTAATTTTTGTTGAATTACCTAAATTCAACAAAGCGTTGTCAGAATTAAACAGTTTGACGGATAAGTGGATTTATTTTTTGAAAGAGGCTGCTAGTTTGGATAGTATCCCGGAGAGTTTGGGAGAAGTGTCGGAGATAGAATTAGCTTTAAATCTTGCCAACCAAGCAAACATGACAGTAGAAGAGTTAGAATTCGTTGATCGGCGAGGAATAATGTTACAAGATGAGAAGGGGCGGATTGCTTATGCAAAAGAAGAAGGAAAGGAAGAAGGACGAGAAGAAGGGCGACTAACTGAAGCGATCGCTCTAGTTATGCGTTTACTTAAAAAGCGCTTTGGGGAAATTCCGTTGCTAATAAGCAGCCAAATAGAAAGCTTGGCTTTGGATGATTTAGAACGTTTAACAGAGGATATTTTTGACTTAAATAGTTTGCAGGATTTGGAAAAATGGCTGGAGGCGTTAATAGAATATAAAACTAATCTAATTTTGCGATAATGTTTAATACTTCACGAGGATAGTTAACTAAAAAGTTGGGATTATAGTTAATTAAGACATCTGAGGAGTTAAACCCCCAACTTACGGCTATCACCTTTATATTAATTTTCTTTGATGCAGCTATATCTCGTGTTTCATCTCCGATGTACATAAGGGATTGTGGTGGGAAATTATGGTAATCTATTAGTCTTTTTAATGCGTGTGATTTCCCAAAAATTGAGGGTTCTGAATAAATAAAATTAAAGAAGCCGTCTAAACCATGTATCTTTAAAAAATCTTCAACATTGTCTTTGCTGTTTGAGGTTAATATGCCAAGCATTATTTCTTGGCGTGTTAACTCCTTTAACAAGTCAGGTATTCCAGGAACAGGATGTAAAAATTCAATATCCTTGCGTAGTTCTGATTGAATACGCTTAAGTAAAAAAGGAATCTTAAATAAAGGAACTCCTGATTCGTGAATGATTTGGCGAGCGCTTAAATTTCTAACTTTCTCAATATCTGATGGCATCAATGGTTTATATCCAAAGTCGTCTGCTAAACGATTCGCGATCCGGACGATCGCGTTGAAGGTATCCGCTAAAGTGCCATCAAAATCAAAAACAATGACTTTTATACTCATGAGTTAGCTCCGACAATTGACAATAACCGAAATGTCAACAGATGCCTCAAAATTCATCTAGACATCCCGCTGAAACACCAACGTCGGAACATCTCAGTTTCTTGTCCAAGATTTTTCCGAATTCCGTAAGCGTAGGATCTATAGTGCAGGGGAAGATAAAAAACTTGACATGACAGCATGAAAACAAAGTAAAATCCGGGTTGTAGGGATAAACACTGGGGCAGATAGCCTGATCACTACAGCCACTGGCACGGGCAGAATGACTGTATGATAAACGTTAATGGCTGAAAAACTCAAATGTTTCAGAAATTTACTGAAGTCCTAAATTATATTGCTAGTCATCCAGACAACTTTAGGGAAGCTCTAGGGCAACATCTGTTATTGGTACTCGTACCACTGACAATCAGCTTGGTGCTGGGTTTACCGTTAGGGCTGTTGAGTGCGCGATCGCGAACCGCCTCAACTGTCTTGATTAATACCGTCAATGGTTTACGAGTCATTCCCAGTTTAGCGATTTTATTCGTTGCCATTCCCTATTTAGGGCTAAGTTTCAAATCGGCGGCGGTAGCGTTGACACTTTTAGCACTACCACCGATTTTGATCAGCACAGATGTTGCCTTTCGCAATATTGAACCCACTATCATCGAAGCCGCTAAAGGAATGGGGATGTCTCCCCGGCAAATTCTGCAACAAATCGAAATCCCATTAGTTTTACCCGTAATCATTGCTGGAGTTAAAACCGCGACAGTCGAGGTGATTGCCAGCGCGACTCTGGCTGCTTTTATTGGTGCGGGGGGATTGGGGAGTTTTATTGTCTTGGGGTTTGCGCTTTATGATCAAAGTATTTTATTGGTGGGTGCCATTCCAGTGGCAATCTTGGCATTAGTCGCAGAGGTGGGTTTGAGTACTCTACAACGATTAACATCCTCACATAGCGCGTAAGAGGCAAAGATGGTACAGACACCTGCTAGTCGAGAAACTGAAACTCTATCGATTGAATTACCCAAGGCGATTGGGCTGTACGTCACCCAGGAACAGTTTGCTGCTTTAGCCGCAGCCAATCGCGACTTGAGACTGGAAAGAAGTGCAAAAGGAGAGTTAATTGTGAACCCACCAACAGGCTGGGAAACTGGAAGACGCAACCGCAGCCTCACCGGACAACTTGATCGCTGGTACGAAGAAAATGAGGATTTGGGTGAAGCCTTTGACTCCTCGACTGGCTTTATTTTACCCAATGGTGCAACTCGCTCTCCCGATGCCTCTTGGGTAAGTCGGGAACGTTGGCAGGCGCTTACTCCGGAACAAAAAGGAACCTTTGCTCATATCTGCCCGGATTTTGTGGTTGAGTTACGCTCTAGTTCAGATACCCTCAAGTCTGGGCAAGATAAAATGAGGGAATATCTCGACAATGGCGCTATATTGGGATGGTTAATCGATCCGCAGCAGCGACGGGTGGAGATTTATCGAGCGGGTAAGGATGTGGAGGTGTTGGAGAATCCGGCTGAGTTATCCGGTGAAGCCGTGTTACCGGGTTTTGTGGTGAATCTGCGTCGAGTGTGGGATTGAAAATGGTATTGTAAACTATTAGTACTAATCTCATATAATAATTAAAAAACACAAAGCAGGTGTCATTATCATGCAGGCTATTTTTTGGAGTGTAGAAGAAGTTGCCCACAGAGCTAAACAATTTTACGAAAATGAAATTCGTCAACAAGTTGAGTATGGTGATAATATTGGCAAAATGATTGTGATTGATTCTGAAACAGGCGAATATGGAATTGATAAAACTGGCGTAGAAACAGCATTAAAATTAAAGCAGAAGAAACCAAACGCCAGGTTATTTACGATGCGGATTGGTTATGATGTTGCTGTCAGCTTTGGTGGCGCGATTGAGCGCACTGTCAAATGATTTACGGCAGATTGACTCCTCATTAAGATGCAACAACACCTGCTCCAACTCTTTTACCAATCTCCATTCCCAATCAACCCTCACTCATCAGCTTAATTTTTCGTTGCGGATTTGATAACCACTGTAATCCTAGCAAGATACCATTTAAGGCAAACGCCAAAATCGCCACAGTAATTGCCCCCGCCCAAATTTTATCGTAGCGACTCTGAGACACCCCATCAAAGAGGAGTACTCCCAATCCTCCCGCCCCAAATTTAGCACCAATTGTGGAGATCGCGATCGCGACAATGGTTGCCAGACGGATTCCGGCAATACCAATGGGTAAAATTAGGGGAATTTGTACCCACCACCAACGTTGCCAAGCATTCATCCCCATCCCGCGTGCGGCTTCTAAAATTTTCGGATCAATCGATTGTAAAGCGACTAAAAAATTTCGTACCAGAATCACCTGGGTATAGAGAATCATTGCCACCACGACTGATTGGCGATTTAAGCCCAAAAGTGGCACAAGCAGAACAATTAGCGCCAGACTGGGTATGGTGTAGAGGATGCCCAGAATGCCCACGACTGGGATACTCAGCCAACGGTAACGAGTGATCAGCACCGATAACGGCAGTGCGATCGCGATAGCAATCAGTACAGCTAAACTCGTCATCTGGAGATGTTCGAGCAGTAATTGAATAATATCTTCAGGATTGTTAATAATATAGTTCATCAGGAGTTAGACAAATTAAAGTGGATGGTTGAGATTAGGGAATAGAGAATACCCAATTTATATTAATTTTGATAAAAACACAAACAACCGAGGGTATTCATAACACAATCAACTAACACCGAGACCCCGATTTAGGATTAACCCATACCCGTGCTAGTCCCTGAGAGAAGATACCCAAATTAGCCGCTGCTACTGGTGGTTGTAGCGCTACTTTTCCCGTCTTATCGATGTAAACCCAAGCTCGGTTAAAATGTACGGCGGCTAGTCCTTGAGAAAAGTTACTAGCTCTAGCAAATTGAAAGGGAATGGCTAATTCACCACTCTTATCAATATAGCCTAACTTGGCTTCTACTCTCACCAGCGCCAATCCTTCGGCAAACTCTTTGGCATCATCGAATTGGAGTGAGATGACGACTTTACCTGTTTCATCAATATAGCCCCACTTTTCCTCTATTTTTACCGCTGCTAATCCTTCCGTAAATCTTGTTGCTTGATTAAATTGGGGTGAGATGACGACGTTACCTGTTTCGTCAATGTAGCCCCATTTCTCTTCAATTTGTACCGCAGCTAACCCCTGATTAAAACTCTCAGCATTATCAAATTGAGGTCGAACAACTAGCTTACCTGTTTTATCGATGTAACCCCACTTGGTATCAATTTCTACGGCGGCAAACCCTTGAGTGAATTTCCGGGCTACATCAAATTGAGGTGGAACCACGACTTGACCACTCTTATCCATATAGCCGTATTTATCATCAATCTTTACGGCTACCAATCCTTGCGAGAAGGAAAAGGTAAACAAAATAGAATGATCGGGCTGGGGGGGAACGACTGCTATTTCCCCGCTCTTGTCAATGTAGCTCCATTTTTCGTTAATCTGCACAGCGGCTAACTCATCAGCAAAGCTCAGAGCTATGTCAAATTGAGGCGAAATCACCAGCTTTCCCGTTAGGTCAATATAACCCCACTTCTCCCCAACTTTTACCGCTGCTAATCCTTCGGAAAAATCGGTTGTCGAGGCAAATTGTGGGGGTACAACAAACTCGGCATTCTGGTTGATATACCCCCCACTTCCACCACCAGCGCAAGCTCGTGCCGGGATGGGTTGGCTACTGCTTAGAGTTGTGAGAGTCAGCATTAGTGCGATTATCGATTTTTTCATGGTTATTTTAACTCCAATAATTAGGGAAAGTATCCACTAGGTAGAGTTGCGCTCGTTGCCCAAACTTACCTGTTAGGGAAGTTTGCCAGGATGTCGCCTAATCGTTAAATCAAAAAATTACACTAAAGTTACCACTCCAGCCTAAAATGCAATTGGATTCAATGGAAGATAAGCATGTGCCGATTACTGGGCTACCTGGGTTCCCCTGTCCAACTCAATCACCTTTTGTATAAACCTGAACGTTCTCTGGTTGTCCAGAGTTACTTACCCCAGGAGATGACATCGGGGGTTGTCAATGCGGATGGATTGGGCATTGGCTGGTATCACTCCACCCAGGATGTTAATCCATTTACCTACAAAAATACGCTACCCATCTGGAACGATACGAATCTACCGGAATTGAGCCGTTATGTGCAATCCGACTGTGTACTGGCGTATGTTCGTAGTGCGACGCCCGGTCAAGCTTTAGACATGGGAAACTGTCAACCCTTTCGTCGCGATCGCACCTTATTCATTCACAATGGTTTTATCGAACGGTTCCGTCAAACGCTCTATCGACCGATTCGCGATCGCCTGAGTGATGAAATTTACCAGTCAATCCACGGTACAACCGATTCTGAGCATATTTTTGCCCTCCTTGTCAATGAAGTCCAAACGGTTCC
Organism: uncultured Coleofasciculus sp.; assembly: GCA_937127375.1. Taxonomy (GTDB): domain Bacteria; phylum Cyanobacteriota; class Cyanobacteriia; order Cyanobacteriales; family Coleofasciculaceae; genus Coleofasciculus. Next base: position 6,091 of record CAKZMA010000963.1, read on the forward strand.
CGATGCTTCCTTAGAGAAGGCATTGTCGCAAACCTTGATCCAGTTGACAACATTAGCCCAATCCTATCAAGTCAACTTTTCTGCCAATGTGATTATCAGTGATGGGCATAGCCTCGTTGCTAGTCGCTACGCATCGGGTAGCAGTGCGCCCACTCTCTACTGGGTAAGGGATGAACTCAATTACCCTAACGCTGTCCTAGTTGCCTCTGAACCCTTGTTTGCGGGGAATTGGCACAGTTGCCCAACCAATAGCCTGCTGGTGGTTAAAGAGGATTTGGACGTTCGCATCAATCAATTCTAAAGAACTGATCATGTCATGGAACTTGACCTATTCTAGAGGATGCTGATGCACCGCCGTCTCAATGGCGTTGCAGTTTGTGTTATTCTAATAAATACCTACCATCTCATTTTTCTCAACCCAGCGATCTCTCACGCTCGGGTTTTCTTAGATGTCTAACTAAGTCGAATAGGCATAGCTTGAGTTCTATGGCTTAGTTCTTAAGATTAGTTTGAGATAAGTTTAGGGTATTTTTTTTCGGCTTCACTATCTTTTAACGGTATTGCTCAATCCCTTTATCTGGCAGGATTCCTGCATTCTAGATACCTGCACTTATCGCCTCATACCCTAGGTTTATTCATTAATCTCACCCTGCCGAAGACAACTACTGATTAGCCACGCCAATCGGGAAATTGACCCTGAAGACAGGCAGCGATTTCATCGTTCCAGTCGTCTTCTATTTGGGTAATCCACGCCTCAAACTTATCCTCAGTTTTTGAGTTGAACATTTTGTACCGTAGTTTTAACGACAATTTATCTCCGTGCCGAGATTGGTTATGAGAGAGTTGGCAATAAGTCATTATTAATCTTCCGATAATTATTAATTAACTACAAATCCGTGACTTTATAAACTTCCTTTAACAAATATATTGAATTGTAAAGAAAAGATCTAGGGATTGAATAACATAACCTAGGTGATGATAAAAAATAAGATTGGTGATACTGTATGGTCTGGATAAGTAATTTCAATGCAACGTCAGCGTGACTAGACAGAATCCCTTTGGTGAGCGAGGTCACAAATTTTATCTGTGCCTCTCTACCCAATCCATCGGAAACTTTTTTGATCAACTGGATCTACTCGACTGTAAAATCGGTAAATCAGTGGGATGAGATCCTAGAAAGCAGTTAACGGCGGTTAACGGAGTTTTGAACCAAATGGAACAACATCAGAAATCAACAGTTGTAATTACGGGTGCCTCGTCAGGGGTGGGTTTGTATGCTGCCAAAGCCCTGGCGCAACGGGGAAACTGGCATGTGGTGATGGCTTGTCGGAATTTAGAGAAAGCCCAAAACGCTGCCCAAGAAGTGGGTATGCCGGAGGACAGCTACACGATTATGCATATCGACTTGGGTAGCTTAGAGAGTGTGCGCCAGTTTGTGACTAAATTCCGCGAAAGCGGCAAATCCTTAGATGCCTTGGTGTGCAACGCTGCCATTTATATGCCCTTACTCAAGGAACCTCTGCGATCGCCAGAAGGTTATGAGTTGAGCGTTGCCACAAACCACCTGGGACATTTTCTCCTAAGTCACCTGATGCTAGAGGATTTGAAGCATTCCTCGGCTGAGTCTCCCCGGCTGGTTATTTTAGGAACGGTGACTCACAATCCCGATGAATTGGGTGGGAAGATTCCACCGCGTCCAGATTTAGGGCAACTCAAGGGGTTTGAAGCAGGATTCAAAGAGCCTCACTCGATGATTGACGGCAAGAAGTTTGAACCCGTCAAAGCTTACAAAGACAGCAAAGTCTGTAACGTTCTGACCATGCGAGAACTGCATCGGCGTTATCACGAATCAACAGGTATCGTCTTCAGTTCCCTGTATCCAGGATGTGTGGCGGATACACCCCTGTTCCGCAATCACTATCCCTTGTTTCAGAAAATCTTTCCCTTGTTCCAGAAACACATCACGGGTGGGTATGTGTCCCAGGAGTTGTCAGGTGAACGGGTTGCAGCCGTCGTTGCCGATCCTGAATATAGCCAATCGGGTGTCTATTGGAGTTGGGGGAACCGACAGAAGAAAGAGGGCAAATCCTTTGTGCAGAAGGTTTCTCCCCAAGCCCGCGATGATCAAAAAGGGGAACGGATGTGGGAGTTGAGTGCCAAGTTAGTGGGAGTTGCTTGATGGGAAACTAAGCTGTCACCCATTTAAATGGGGAATGGGTAGTGTTACGCATTTAACTTGGGAATGGGTAGCGAGCAAGATGCTCACCCGACAAGGATTTCACCATTATTGACAGGTTGAAATACCAAACAGCTTAGGTGTTACCGTTTCTCCCAACCCCATAATGAGTCGGGGTGATTCATAAATTGCCCCGACTATAATTTTGGAAAAGATTAATTAGTCTTTGGCTATAAAGCATTAAGAAATATTAACAAGTGTCAACTTCTGACTGTTCTCTATTCCCCGTTTCCTGTTGCTTTGTCCATGTCCTGACGACTTAATCGAAGAAATAATACAGTGTATTACGAAAGCGTTGACAATTATTGTATCCTTTTCTACCATAGTTAATATTCCTTCTAAAGAAGGTAACATAGATGTATTACAGTAAGGGAATTTACTCTCACAGCCAAAAGAAAATCCCATTGCTGTAGACGATTGATGTTGACGATATTTAGATAGGGCGCATTTACCCAAAAAAGCCGTTAGGTTTTTAAAGCTTTGTTTTTTTAATCTAGACAAAGTTTTGTAGAACGGCAAAACCTGTTTGAATGGAGCGATTGGTTGAAAAGAGATGGCTCTACGCGAACAGGTACTGGTAAGTAAAACTTTAGTGATAGCAGATGGATGTTAGGGTGCATTTTCAGATTCAAGTGACGTGTTTGATAAGGGTCTTTATTTAATCAACGCCACTGATAGATAAGAATACGCGATCGCTTTTAATTCTCTTTCAGCAAGAGAGAGCGATCGCCTTTTTTTTGGTTAAACGTCCAGGATGGGAGGTTGAGTTGGATTCACTTGTCGAATAACCCGACAGGGGTTTCCTACGGCGATAACATTGGCGGGAATATTTTTAGTCACAACGCTACCCGCACCAATGGTTGTGTGATCACCAATCGTAACACCTGGACTAATAATTGCACCGCCACCAATCCAGACATTATTGCCAATTTTAATCGGTGCAGCGAGTTCGCGTCCCGTTAATCTTTGGGCGGGATCAGTGGGATGATAGGCGGTATAAATCTGGACATAGGGACCACATAACAGGTTATCGCCTAGGTGAACTGTATTACAGTCGAGAATCACACAGCCATAGTTCATATAGAGATTATCGCCAACATAGATATTACTGCCATAATCACAGTAAAAGGGAGGACTAATTTGAGGATTAGATCCCAGCTTGCCAAATAAGTCTTGTAAAAGTTGCGATCGCGTTTCTATTTCGTCTTCGGTTGTCGCGTTGTACAAGCGCGTGAGATGACAGGCTTGATTGTGTAATGCTTTTAATTCAGGGTCAGATGCTAGATATAGCTCTCCCGCTAACATTTTCTGTTTTTCACTCATTAGAAACTAACAGTTGCCTTCTACTCTACGAATCGTTTTAAAATTTGAATCACCCGATGCAGTTGGTTCTCACGGCGAGTTGAAAGGGTAAATTTATCGGATAAATCATATTCTTTTTGCTGAGAGTCTAGTTTAAC
>CAKZMA010000964.1 GCA_937127375.1 uncultured Coleofasciculus sp.
AGCTAGTAAAATGCCGTAGCTGGCAGCCGATATTCGGTTATAGTCTGGGAAACCAGGAAACGAAAATCCGGCTCTCTGGGGTAGAAATAACCAAGCGCCAATGAAACCAATAGCGACTGCCTTCTGGACTGGAAACCGAACAAACAGGTATAAAAGTAGTGGTATCCAGGCGAGCATGGCGAGTTGGGCTTGGGGAGTCATAGGTCTAGCTTTGAAGAAGCGGTAATTGAACGTTGAGCCAAGGTAAGGGGAATACTTCCTCTACTCTAGCTTTAGAAAAGTAACAGTTAATCAATTAGCAATGAAGCAATAATTGATGTATTTTTTTCTAAACTATGGTTGTTGTACCATTTATAAGCAGCCTGTGCAATAGATTGCAGTTCTATAAAATTAAAATTTTTCATGCGATCATTTGGAACACAATAGTTTTTGTTTACTTCAAGTCCATCTGATCCTGAATAACTGCCGTTTGAGCATACAGGAATTAATCCATGAGAACAGTAAGCAGCCCAAATACTTGATTTACTGAGATAAGGAGGATAATAGTCAATAAATCCAGCCCATGAATTCAACATTAGTTCACTTATTATTTCACTAGGCTGTTCTCCTATCTTGTGCAGTTTTATTTCTTTCAACTCAGGCAAATTCATTTCACCTGATCCAATGTCATAAATTTCTTCAACTCCCAAGTTATGGCAACTAGTAAGAAGCTGATCAAGAGATTTTTGATAAACTCGTTTTCGAGTAGGGCCAGCTCCAAAAACTATCATTCGACGGTTACGTTCCTCTAAAGGAGGGATATATTGAGGTTCCCCAATATTTGAAGAGATTGAGATGCAGATAGGAGCGTCCACCCATCTTTTTAGAACTGATTTATATGCAGCATTACTCGTCAAAACAGTATCTGCTATTTTTGCGGACTCGCGGGCAGCACCACGATTTTTATCATCTTTGCTTGTTAAAATTGATCTCACTGCATCTTTGATATTACCTTTGATTCCTTTGGGAGAAATCCCTTCATGAAACATAATTAATAATTTAGATTTATATTGCTTTTTGATTTCCTGTAAAGGTTTCAGTAAATAATAGTATCCAGGAATATAATGCCAAATAAGTGCCTTAGCCCCTTCTTCCAATAAAGCTAGTAACAATGAATAAAAATGTTCTGGGTTTTGTCGATTAACTTGAAAACAACGGAAATCATCTTCTGCTATTTCTTCAGGAATGTTGTTGTGAGAGTCGAGTTCACTATAGCTTAAAAAAGTCGTAAGTATTGTATGTTCTTTTCGCAACTGATCTGCTAGTGTTAGCGCGTAACCACTAATACCTCCGCCAGAAAAAAACGGCTGTTTAGGTAAAATCTGGATTATCTTCATAAATAATTTTTTTTCTTAACTTTTTGTGACATGACAAGAAATCACTGTGTTACTGTAGAAATACAGTGAATAAAACCTTATAGTCTATTTAGACCAATGAGATAAGTCACGATTGATAAATTCAGCGAGTCTTTGGTTTGACTCATGAAATCTTTCTAACAACATCTGGCGTGTCTCTGGACGCATTGGCTGGGGTAAATATTCTTTTTTGACCCATTCCCCATAAGGAGTTCTTTTCAATAGGCGGTATGCCTGATCCCGCCACGATTGAGGCAACAATGTCCTCACGGAATTCACTCCTGGAAATTTACGTAAGGGAGCCGTGAGCCGAGAACGATAAGTATATTCCAAACGTTTGCGTGCCTGATTGGATTTTACTTCATTCTCTTTCAGTAAATCGATTTCATCATCAATACCAATAAAGTTACACACTTTTTTTAATGTCTCTTTGGGGTGCTGACTCAAGTCATCCATCAGTAGAAAAAGAAATGATTCTCTGGGGAAGAATTTTAAATACTGTTCAATTTGAAGCATATAGTCGCTACCATCCAAAGAAACATTTTTGTTCTGAATATGCTCTTCAAAGGTTTCTTTAAATTTTGATTTAACATTAAGCTGTAAATAATAAGAATACGCCCGCTCAACTGGATGTCGCATGATGTAAATCATTTTAACGTGGGGGAGATGTTGAGCAATTCGTGCTGCTGATTCCGGAAACTGAGGATACTTAGTATAGTCAGTTGTTGCCTCACCACAGACTTGTTGTGGTGAGGCTCGATTAAACAGGGAAGCATACCAGTCGATACCTTTGGCATAAATATCATCTCGACTAAAGAAATTGGGTTCTTTGTAAAAAACTTCTCCTTTTTTGCCAAAACTATCAGCATCTTTAATTGGATTATATACTTGCGGATGCTTACATAAATACCGAAACAAAGTTGTTGTTCCAGACTTAGCTGCACCGATAATCAAAAAATCAGGTAAGCGCATTAAATTTTCCTCCAGCCATATCGTTTGGTAGCTAGCATATATTTTTTTGTAATTAATTAATTTATAATTAATCCGTTCAATGATTAGGATTCCAACACCACTTCCTGATAACTTCCAGCTTTAACCACCCTTCCTTTCTCCAACATATAAACGCGATCGCAGTTCTCAACCGTAGACAGCCGATGAGCAATCACAATCAGGGTTTTCG
>CAKZMA010000965.1 GCA_937127375.1 uncultured Coleofasciculus sp.
CCCGTTGTTCTGTTAACGGAAGACATATTGTTCCCGATTTCGGGTTCAGGATGGTTATCGGTTATCGGTTTAGCCATTGTCTGTCAAGTTGTCGGTCAGGGACTTCAGGCATATAGCCTCAAACGCTTGTCTTCTGGATTAGTCGGTGTGTTCCTGCTTCTTGATCCCGTACTGGCGGCGTTGGTGGCGTGGGTTCTGTTTGCCGAACACTTAAGTTTGTTTAACGGATTCGCGTTTGCTGTAGTTTTAGTAGGCATCTATGTGGCTAAATCGAGTCACTACGCCTCTCAAGTTATGGCAGAAGACTCCCCGCCAGTGCTTTGTGTCGCTGGGAAGTAATTCTTTCTGTTCATGCTGGAAAACCTCTCTCCATCCCCCCTTGCCCCCCTTTGAAAGCAGGGGGGTATAAAGAAAGGGGGTTAGAGAAAGGCTTTGAATTCTCCACCTTTTGAAAGAGTTATCCAAACTGCCAAATTGCCAATTCTCTACCGACAGTTAACTGAGCATTGTTCCCGAATGTGAAGGTTTTTTCCGGATGCGGTTGGTCTTTGATTGTGCAAACAACTTGGCGGATTCGATACCTTGGCGCACTATTCTGGGATACTTGTACCGTAAAATCATCAGCACGATAGGTGGTCATATCGCCTACGTCAGATGAGTGATAGCCCAAGGCTTGAAGCAGTAATGCGAGTTCCTCGTGTTCCGATATAGTCAATTCAAGCTGAATTTCTGAAATGTCCTCAAATAAAGAGGTTTCGGAAGTATCCAAGGTTTTCAGATACGCCGCACGGTCAAAGCAACCCTCAGGGGTAAGTTTGATGTGTTTGTACTTTAAATAATCCTGATGAAATTCCATTAACCATGCAGCGAAGGCTTCTCTCTCGGATGGGTTGAGGGTTAAGTAATCAAACCAGGGGACTGTTCCAGATTCGGTTTGACGAACTCGCAAATCAGAAAACGTTTCTTTTGCGCCTAAGGCTCTTAATTTTTCCGCTACAGTATCAATTTGTCCGCCTTGTTGAGTATTGAACCCAATACCCGAAAACCCTTCCTTCAAGCCTTCAGCACCTCCTGGAGGAAACAGTTCAAGATAGGCATAGTTTCCCCTAAGATAAATTCCCGACCAAAGTTCTGTATCCGTTTTTACGGTATCTCTGGAGACTGTGCAGAATTCTTGGCTAATGAACTCAGATTGGGCGATTGATGCTAGGGTTTCTGGGTCGAGGGTGACATATAAATGGTTAAATTCTATTCCCATAGTTTGGCGTATTGAGCTTAAACCCAGTTACATTCTATTATTATGTCCCGGACTGGATATCACCCCATCGACGCGATCGCCTATTCATAGGGGACTTGGATCAATCAGCCAGAGCCGTCTTTTTGCCAAGAAATCACCCTGACGTCGTAACGGGTTTCAATCCAGACCTGAGCACCACAGATGGGATTATCGGGACGATAAATGACACGGCATCCTCCCGGTATTTCCACTTCATGACCATAGACATTCGTATTGCTGGTTTTGTCTCCCTGGTCTTGTTCCCCAGTCCCCTGTTTGCCGCGCCACTTCTTCACCGTAATCACCGGCTGGCGTAAGTCGTCCTTTTTATTTTTATTGGAGCGAATTCTTTGTGAGTTAACGTGAATAATCGTTTTCGCCGGCTTTCGGGGATTGCGCCAACGAGGAGTAGGACCTCTAGTACCTCGCTTAATTATGGGTTTGCCGTTAAATAGAGGCATTAACCACATCTTGCCCGTCTTGTAAGCACCTTCGACTCGACCCGCCAGGAGCAGGGCTCTCAGTCGAGCTGTGGAGATATTTAAAAGTTGGGCTGCTTGAGTTGTACCAACGATCATGTTCACTATAATGATACCGTAATAGTTTTGAGAAACAGATTTACTACTGGGTTTGCCCGATATTATAACTTAACCCCAGCCCAATAAACTTTTCTGGTGGGATTGCGATCGCAACAGGAAAAGTTGAACCAAGAATAGTTTTCAATCATCGCGTTGTGGCAAGAGGGGGAGTAGGGGCGGGTTTTACAGATAACGTTTTGTTGATGTCGGATAGCTTGACTAAACCCGCCCTTCTAGAGGGAGCTA
>CAKZMA010000966.1 GCA_937127375.1 uncultured Coleofasciculus sp.
AGGGGAGGAAACTTGAATAGATTTGGTTCGGTTGGTTCCTAATCTTGAAATTAATACTATGATTGAGATTGATCTGTCGAGAAAATAAATCAGGTCAGCGCATCTACTTGCAAATAAGTCACGACTCAAGTTTGTCAAGTTGCTGTGAATGCCGCCAAAGCATCCGATCTATTAACCCTCGTTGAAGCTCTCTACTCAGCCTTTCAATTGTTTGTAGAGAACAAATCGGCATTGGCTGTACAAACTTAGCAACGAGACGACTAAGGGTTAGCCAAACATAAAGGTAGATGCAGATGAACCCTGATGAGCTATTGAATAGATACCAAGCAGGCGAACGAGATTTTTTTCTCATCGACGTCAATGGAGTCAACCTGATAGGTGCGACTCTGAGAGCGGTAGATTTAACTCATGCCAACCTGAGCCAAACGACATTAGTCCAGGCTAACTTGAGCCGCGCTACCCTGCATAATGCCAATTTGCAGGGAGTTGACTTGCAAAGAGCAAATCTGCGAGGTGCTGACTTGAGTGGTGCTGATTTGATGGGAGCGAATTTAGTGGCGGCTGATTTGAGTTTTGCCACGTTGACGGGTGTGGATTTAACTGGGGCTAATTTAAGTTTTGCCCGGTTGATGGGTGCTGATCTCAATGGTGCTAACCTCTGCCAGGTTAACCTATTGGGCGCGGATCTGCGGGGTTCTCTGTTAATTGGCGCTAATCTCAGTCGCAGCAATCTGAGTCGCAGTTATTTATTTGAAGCTGATTTAAGTGAGGCAAATCTGGAGCAAGTTAAGTGGCAATGCAGTTTGTACAATCTGCAAACTTGTTTTCCTGAAGCGTTTGCTCCTCAACAAGGGGGTGCTTACTTAATTGCGCCTGATGTCTCTCTCGCCGGAGTGGATTTAAGCGGTGTTAATCTCAAGAGAGAAAACTTACAAGGGGCGAATCTGAGTCGGGTCAATTTAAGTAAGGCTAACTTACGTTGGACAGACTTCCGTGATGCCAACTTGCAGGAAGCAAATTTGAGTGAGGCGACTCTCAGTGGCGCTAACTTACAAGGGGCTTCTTTGAGTCAGACAAATCTGGAAAAAGCGAATTTAAGCGGTACAACGATGCCCAATGGGGAGTTACATCAGTGTCATGGAATTCAGAAATTGGCTGGGAGGTAGGGAGCAGGGGGAGCCATGTAGAGACGTAGCATGCTACGTCTGGGAGCAGGGGGAGCTGGGGGAGGTAGGGGAAGGGATTGGCAAAATTTTGTGTAAGAATCAATCATATCATTACTGCATGGCAATGCTGGGATTGGCTTGATAAAACCAATGAACTTGGCTCTCGGACAAACAATTGGTGGACGCTATAATATAGTGCGGCAACTGGGACAAGGTGGGTTTGGTGCTACATTTGTCGCCCACGATCACCACTTGCCCAGCGATCGCGATTGTGTGGTGAAGCAACTCAAACCCCAAGCGACTGACCCGTTTACGTTGCAGACGGCGCGGCGTTTGTTTGAAACGGAAGCCAAAATCCTGCATCAGTTGGGACATCATCAGCAAATTCCGCAGCTATTTGCCTATTTTGAAGAGAGTCAAGAGTTCTATTTGGTGCAGGAACTGGTTGAAGGGGATAATCTGAGTCAGGAATTGACGCCGGGAACATCCTGGTCAGATCAGCAGGTGATTGATCTGTTGCAGGAAATCCTGACTATATTAGCGTTTGTTCATCAGCATCATGTGATTCACCGAGATATTAATCCCCACAACCTGATCCGGCGTAAATCCGATCGCAAGTTAGTCCTAATTGATTTTGGCGCGGTTAAACAAGTTAGCACTCAGATAGTGCAGGGAAAATCCTCTAGCTTTACGGTGGCGATTGGTACGCCGGGATATCGACCCAGTGAACAAGCGAATGGGAATCCCCGTTTGAGTAGTGATATCTATGCGGTAGGAATTGTCGGGATTCAGGCGTTAACCGGTGTAGCGCCTCAGGAACTGCCCGTTGATCCCGACAGTGGAGAAATTTGCTGGCGCGATCGCACGTCGGTTTCCCCAGAGTTGGCGAAGGTTCTGGATAAGATGATCCGCTACGATTTTCGCGAACGCTATCCCTCGGCGGAGGCGGCTCTGCAGGCGTTGGATGACTTGACTCAACCCACGAAGGCGACAGTGGCTTTAGGCGCGGCTTCCCCGTCGTCACCTGTTACTCAATCTTCTAAACGGAAGAAACTTATAGTTGTCCTCTTAATTGCCATGGCGGTAATGGCTGGTGGGGGAGGGGCGACAGTGGCGATTATTAACTGGATTAATTCGACCAATGCTACCCAATCCTATAACCGAGGTGAAACACTGCTGGAGTTGAGGCGGTATGAGGATGCCCTCAGCGCTTATAATCGTGCGGTTGAACTGCAACCGGACTATGCTGAAGCTTGGCTGGGTCAAGGGGATGCGCTTTTGGCATTGGGTAAGGCTGAAGCGGCGTTGGATGCTTATGATCAGGCGATTCAAATTCAGCGTGAGTATCCAGAGGCGTGGAAAGGGCGAGGAGAAGCGTTAGTCGCATTGCAGCGTTATGAAGCGGCGATTAGTGCGTTTGATCAGGTAACGAAACTGCAACCCGATGACGTGGAAACCTGGGAACGTCGCGGCATGATACAGATGAAGTTACAGCGCTATTCGGCTGCGATCGCGTCTTACGATAAAGCGTTAGAGATTCAACCCAATTATGCCTCAGCCTGGTATCGGCGCGGCTGGGCATTGCATAATTTACAACAGTACGAAGAGGCGCTTAAATCTTATGACAAAGCCGTAGAACATAAGCCCGATTTCGCTGAATCCTGGTATCAACGGGGGAATGCCTTTGTCAATTTAAACAAACACCGTGAAGCGGTGGACTCTTATCAGCAAGCGGTTCAGTTCCAGCCGGATTTTTACCGGGCGTGGTACAGTCAGGGTAGTATTTTGAATAATTTAGATCAGTATCAAGAGGCGTTAGCCGCGTTTGAAGAAGCGGTTAAACTTCAGCCCAACAGTTATGAGGCGTGGTATGGTCGGGCTTGGGCGTTGCATCAATTGCAGCGTTATGATGAAGCGTTAACGGCTTACGAGAAGGCGGTGAAACTGAGACCCAATTCTGAGCAAGCCTGGTATAACCGGGGGAATGTCTTCTATACATTGCAACAATACCAAGACGCGATCGCGGCTTATAACCAAGCTGTTGCCCATAAGCGCAGCCATTACCAAGCCTGGAATAGTCGCGCTAATGCCCTATTTAGCCTGAAGCGATACAACGAAGCCTTGACCTCTTATGAAAACGCTTTGAAATATCAACCTGATTACAAAGAAGCGAAGCGAGGGAAAGACCAAACTCAGCGTGAACTTGAGAAGTTGAAAAAACCATCCCAGCGCCAGCCAGCCAGTAAAGATGACAAGGAAGAAACTGAGGAGTGAACTCAAGTCTTATTCAGAGAAAATTAGCGATATCTTAAATTAAATTCACATCTAATAAGTAGTGAATAATTTTTTATTAATTAGGGGCAATGTAGGGGCGCAAAGCTTGCGCCCTTAACGATGTATCGCATCAAACCAGAAATTGCTATATCTGGCGTCTTCTGTACCAATGAGTCTACTTGACCGACGCCCGAAACAGGATATGTTTAAAAATTAACCCTATATTATACCTTATTTCCCTAAAAAAAACAGAAAATTTCCATTTTCTTCACAAGTAGTTTAGAATCAGCGCTTATAATCGGTACAGTATCTGTAGTTTTCTGTGACAGTTCTTATCCAACCTTAACAAGTCCTATTAGTAACCACTTAGTGATGCATAGAATCCTTTTAATCGATGACGATCCCGCAATCTCAGAACTTGTCTCCATTAACCTAGAAATGGCAGGATACGAAGTTCACCAAGCACCCGATGGTATCAAAGGTCAGGCGCTAGCGCTGCAACTCCAGCCCGACCTAATCATGCTAGACTTAATGCTCCCTCGAGTCGATGGCTTTACCGTTTGCCAACGGTTGCGTCGGGATGAACGCACCACGGATATTCCCGTGTTGATGTTGACAGCGTTGGGTCAAACGCAGGATAAGGTGGAAGGGTTTAATGCTGGTGCGGACGATTATCTGACTAAACCCTTTGAACTCGAAGAAATGCTAGCACGGGTACGCGCCTTACTGCGACGTACTGACCGCATTCCCCAAGCCGCCAAGCATACGGAAATCCTCAACTATGGTCCTTTGACCCTGATTCCAGAACGGTTTGAGACGATTTGGTTTAATCAGACGGTCAAATTAACCCACCTGGAATTTGAACTGCTACACTGCTTGTTACAGCGTCATGGTCAAACGGTTTCTCCCAGTGAAATTCTCAAAGAAGTCTGGGGATATGATCCAGATGACGATATTGAAACAATTCGTGTTCATGTTCGCCACCTGAGAACCAAACTCGAACCTGATCCCCGTCATCCCCAATATATTAAAACAGTATACGGTGCGGGATACTGTCTGGAGTTACCCAATACTGAAGAAACCGCCGAGGCGGGATCATCCAACTCAGCAAAAGCAGAATAGATTGGGGATTGGAGACGTGTTGAGTGTTGAGACGCACCATTATTTGTCTGTAGGGGCGGGTTTAGAAATTTTCCTGTTGCGATGGATGATCGCGTTTATTCAAAACCCGCCCTGATTAATGGTGGGGCAGGTTTCACGCTTATCGTTTTTTCCCGTTCCCTCTCCCCGCCTGTATATCCAACAATCCAATCCTCTAATTAGTAAAGGAGTTTAAAATCATGGCGCGAACTGCCTCAACCATGTTACCTTTAGGCACAAAAGCCCCAGAATTCCAGTTACCCGATGTGGTATCGGGCGAAACGATTTCCTTAGACAGGTTTGCGGGGAAACAGGGATTAGTGATGATATTTCTGTGCCGTCATTGTCCATTTGTCAAGCATGTACAGGGAGAATTAGCCAAACTAGGTCGAGACTATCAGGATGCGGATCTGGGGATTGTAGCAATTAGCGCCAATGATGCTACGACTCACCCAGACGATGCGCCTGAGAAGTTAAAGGAAATGGCAAAAGAATTAGGATTGACGTTTCCCTTGTGTTATGACGAAAGCCAGGAAACGGCTAAAGCCTATACAGCCGCCTGTACGCCAGACTTCTTTGTGTTCGATCGCGATCGCAAACTCGCCTACCGGGGACAATTCGACGATAGCCGCCCAGGGAATGATCAACCTGTCACAGGTAAGGATCTGCGATCCGCGATCGATGCGGTATTGGCGCAGTCTCCCGTCAGTGAAGAGCAAAAGCCTAGTATCGGCTGCAATATCAAATGGAAGCCGGGGAATGAACCTGCGTACTATGGCGCTTAATGATCAATTTAGAGGTTGGGATTAGGGCGGGTTTTGTTGTTGAATTTAAGGTAGGTTTCCTGATTTAATCCCTAAACCCGCCCCTACATATTTGGCGTGCGATCGCGGTTGAAAATCCGATAGATTTTGTTATCCCCTTTGAGGTTGGGATTAGGGTAGGTTTCATTT
>CAKZMA010000967.1 GCA_937127375.1 uncultured Coleofasciculus sp.
CTACCACAAATAATTTGCTCAAGAACTGCCGCAAAATTTGTTGGCGCATCCGCAGCGGCGAAAAACTGTCCCTGGGTTTGAGCGGCAACTCTGGCATACTCTTGCTGAATAGTGTCGCGGTGCTTGCTTTTGGACATACCCAAATAGGTATGAACCCGAACGTGAGATGCTTGGGCGCTTTGAATCGCTAAATTCGCTGCCTCAATATCCGCTGCCTCAGTTTTGTCACCACCGCCATCGAGGGCTTCATCACCCAGATAAAACAGGGCGCGTGTGGCTGTCTCTCGCCAGTCGAAATGGTTTGAGACATCTTCAATAGCACGAGCAGCATCTTCTTGAGCACCCGCCGAGGGAAGTTCACCTCGCTTGCGCCCCCGCAGTTGAGCCTCAGCCACTCCACATTCTTTTGTGAGGTAGGTTCGCAGTGTTCGCTTAAACGCCGTCCCGCGCCATCGCCCTTCAATTCCTAGCCAAACCACCCGCAGATCCGCCGGACAGTTCGTCTCGGCTGCGGCAATCGCGGCTGCCACCGCATCACTGACGGCATTGGCAACATCTTTCATCGAAGGACTTGTATCCATCAGGATCACCAAATCAACGAGTGGTATTGTGCTAGCGGAATTACTCATAGGGATACTGACGTCACCTTTACTTCTCAAGCCATTGACCGAATTAAAAGAAGCTTCCCATGCCGCCAAAGCCACCCCAACCCTGGCTAGCACTTGAGTGCATCACTTGGTTAAAACTGCGGTTGGCATAGGCGGACGGATCATTATAGTTAGCGCCATGGAGCAAATCCATACGAATATGCACCAAATCTTCGAGCCGACCATTTTCCACATCCACGCATAGTGCTGGCTGGATGAAATGGGGACGTTTAACGGGGGGAGATAGTATAGGAAGTCGCATCGTTTGGCATTCTCCGGATTAATGAATAGAGTGAACAGCAATGTATACTGCTTCGGCGTTTATCGTAGGGGCACGGCACTGCCGTACCCTAAGCCCAACCCTCACCCAAAATTGGCTGTCCCTTAGTAAGGGGAAGACCAAGACCGGACTTCGCCCAAGGTAACCGGAACCAGGTCACTCACATCAATCGTAAATCGGAAAATCTTCTTGGCACGACGATTATTTTCTGGGTCAAAGAACTTCAGCTTCACATCCCAACAGTCGCTATCCATCCGACAGAAGGGACTTTTCTCAACGGTAATACTATCAAGTTCCATCCCCACCGCCACAGCTTGGCTAAAGGTTTGCGCCGCTTGGAAGGCATTGGTGACCGAGAAATTAAGGGCGCGGTCTTGGGAGGTGGTGCCCAAGTTGCGGAGGTCGTAGTAAATCCGGTTGAGGAAGCCATCCAACGTCTGACGGATACGACCTTCATCAGCACTCCCAGCCTCCGCTTGTACGGCGTCCATCGCCGCACTCACCAAGTTGTTCACCTTCCAGCCGTAGATGCCCCGGGTTCCCAGGGGTTCAATCACGGGGACAACTTGACCGGAGAAGAGCTTAACCGTGCGCTTGGTTAAAATACCCGGAATACTGACGCGCTCAACATATTCAGCATCATTTTCAGCTTGGATTTGACCTCCTAGGAGTTCGTGGAGAGCACGGTAAGCCTCCACCGCAAAGGGACCCGTGGGTGCGATCGCATAAACTGGAGTCAGTTCAATATTAAGCGTCCAAATCAGCGATCGCGCTTCTGACATATTAGTCGCCAAGTAGTCCACCATCTGGCGGGCATCGTAGGGGTTTGCCGGTACCATCGTCCCCTGAAAGTCAAAGGGCGGCATCAGTTGCTTAAACGAGTCCCGACGGGCTTCTGTGCCGAAGTCATAGCCCAGAGTTCCCAAAACATAGACGATTTCACCCATAGAGGGGATCTCGCTGGGGGCTTCGCTGGCGGTAACGGAATTGGCAGTAAGATTAGGCATAGCAGGTTGTTGAGGTACAGAATTCATCAGATCTTGCAGGTTAGGAGTATTCGTGGGCATTGCCCCTGGGGGTGCTGACGGGGCGGACTCAGCACTTGGGGCTTCCGTCCCACTGGTCAATCCTCCCCCACACCCGCAACCTGCGCCTTCCACGCCTGCTTCATCAACGGTGGCTGCATCAACGGCTGATGCAAGTTCCTCTGGCATAGTTCCTCCTGTTAGTAACGTTACAGCTCCAGATATGTTGAGTTTGCCCGCCAGACACCGCTGGGCATCAGCGGGCAGGTCAAAGTCACAGGGTAATGCACTCTGCAACAACACTTGACGCACTTGTTGGGGGTCAGGGGTTTCCCCCCGTTCCCGTTGCAGACTTAGCAGCAGTGCCGCCACCCCCGACACAATCGGCGTGGCAAAGCTTGTACCACTCAGCGTCTGAGTTCCCCCACCGGGTTTTGCCCCCAAGACATCTTTGCCGAGGGCAAGAATGCCCTGGGTTTTATAGGTGTCACCCCAGTTACTAAAGTCCAAGGGCTGACCGTTGGCATCCATGGCGCCAACCGCCAGGGCAGCGGGCAGGGCAGCGGGGACATGGAGACATTCACAGCCATTGTTACCCGCCGCCGCAATCAGCAAGACGTTTTCCTGCTCACATAAGCGCACGGCATTCTCCAGCCAGCCATCGGCTTCCCCAAAATCCGTGAGTTGACCCCCACTAATATTAATGACCTGCGCTCCAGCATTCACTGCCCGCTCAATCCCCCGCGCCAGGTCTTCCAATGAATAGCAGGCGTGAGTTGTACAAATGATTTAGAAAAATCTATTTAAACCCATTTAGGGATGAATTTATATGCGAAATAACCACCTGAATTGTACAACTCAGGTAGACTGAAACCTAATCAAAATCCAGCTAAAATTCGGACATAGAAACAGAAAAATTCTTGTCCTCAATGAGTTACACCAACGGCAATAACCGTTAGCTGCCACGATTGTATATTTAGTTAAGCAAGAAACACTGTTTAACTGGGAAGTTCAACTGTTCCCCGACCTGATGTGGATTAATGAAATAGGATTATTTCACGAAGGCGTTCACCTAAGCTATACATTTGTAACAAAAATTCATATTGTGGGCATAACTTGTCAGAGCCTTAGCGATCGCGTCCAACCCATCCAACCCGTTTTACCCTAGGTATAGCGCCCAGTGTCTAGGTTGAAGCAGAAAATAGCTCTGGGTCGGAAGCCAGTTAAGGTAAAAGGTAAAATGAGTATTAAAATGATTATGAACATTAGTTACAAGGATTAAAGTTCTATGACGCCCTCATTAGCCAACTTTTTCTGGAGTCTCGTTTTGGGTGGGGCAATTGTGGTGATTCCCGCCACCGTTGCTCTGATCTTTATCAGCCAGAAGGATAAGATCCAACGCTCCTAAGCTTGAGCGGTCGTTTGGGAACCCCCCGTCAAGGAACAGGGTAGCTCAGCAGTCGCTACCCTGTTTTCCCTATCTAGCTAGCTTTTGGTCGTACAATGGGCTAATGTAGGGGCGCTGAAATAACCCGCCAGTTAACAAGTTTGCGAAAAAGCAGATACCATAAACAAGTGCAGCCTTGGAGCGCCTGCCCTATGCCTTCTTGTACCCGGCTCGAAGCCGTACCATCCCAACTGGGTGAACAGATTCACCGAATAGGAAGTTAGAG
This sequence comes from uncultured Coleofasciculus sp., assembly GCA_937127375.1. Lineage (GTDB taxonomy): Bacteria > Cyanobacteriota > Cyanobacteriia > Cyanobacteriales > Coleofasciculaceae > Coleofasciculus. The sequence goes on from CAKZMA010000967.1 coordinate 3,626, forward strand.
TAGAGATTTATGGGCAAAACTCGCTACCATAGGACTGACTTAGGAGAGCAGCAATGGTAAATTTTGGGCTGAACTCAGCCAGTATTCTGGGTATTTTCTTGGCAGTTGCCGGAGCAGGGCTTTATTTCCTGCGATCGGTACGTCCGGAGTTAGCACGAGATCACGACATATTCTTCGCCGCTGTCGGACTCTTGTGCGGCTTTATTTTGGTATTTCAGGGATGGCGACTCGATCCGATTCTCCAGTTTGGTCAGTTTCTGTTGACGGGTTCTGTCATTTTCTTTGCGGTTGAAACCCTGCGTCTACGAGGGATCACCACCGAACAAGCCAAGCGCAATACAAAAGTTGTCGATGACGAACGCCCGGTGAGCAACGTTTATCGCCAGGTGGCTGAGTTGGACGAACTCGAACCGATGGAAGACGAAGATCCCTACATTGGTCGTCGCCTCCGGGGAACCGCCGATTCGCGCTATAACCGCAGCGACAGGTACGAAGCCGAGGTTCGCCGTCCTAGAAGTCGCAGCGTCTCCGATGACTTCCCCCCAGAAGAGCGCTCCCGTCAACGCCGTCCCCGCCCTGTGACTCGTTCGTCAAGACCGCCTGCGGACAGATGGGAGGCTGATGTAGATAATGACTGGGATGATAGACCGACTCCCACTCGTCGTCCTCGCCCTTCACGTCCACCGAGTCGCAACCCCGAACCCGACATAGAATCCCCCCCTAGAAGAAAACGTCGTCCTCCCCAAGAATCAACGGTATCTGTGGCAGAGCAAGAGGTAGAACCCCCTGCCAGCGATTATGTGGATTATAAACCCATCGATCCCTTGGAGGACGAAGATGAAGATGACTACATGCCTAGAGGTTCAGAATACTAAATCCAATTAGGTACAAGCTGTTCGGCATTTAAACTTTAATGTCAATAATGACGAACTCCTTCCTTGGTGGGCGAGCATCTTGCTCGCTACTAATACCAATTCCAAAAGTTACAGAAGAGCGATAGTCCGCGCAGGCGGACTTTGTTTGTGTAGCTGCGACTTCCAGTCGCCATGGCAACTAATTGCTAGCCAACGCCGCATTTAACAAAATAGCGAGAACAGAACGAATTGCCCGCAGTTCTTCCGGCGGTTCCCGTAAAAACTCGAAACTACTAGCACTAATTAAAGCATTGTACGCTTCAACGACAGTCGCAAACTGATCAGGCTCAACGGTGCAACCTGCGGTCAATCGGGTTAGGCTAGTAGCTAGATTCTGAGCAAGGGTCGGATTCGCCCCAGCATTCACTAGGGCGTTTTGTATTTGATTTACTCCTGCATTAACGTTGCCCGTTCTAGTCAAAACAAGGTCTAAGTTTTCCTGGACTGATGATGGAATGGGGGATGTGTCATTCCCCACACCGGGCAAATTCTGTTGGGCAAGTCGTTCATTAACGATACAAGCGGCGTCTTGCACATCCTCTTGTATCTCAGATGTTCTATATCCGATAACGAGTTGACCACCTCCACCGGGAGCATAAGCACCGCCGGCAATGTCACTGGTGGTAATAATATTGCCCGTAACATCTGATAGGACAGGCTTGGCTTGGCTCGATGTTGTCATCGATAAAATTCCTGCTACTCCCACAGCTAAACCTAGTCCTAACTGAAATGCTAAATGTCTCTTTTTCATTCGTCTTCTCCTTATATAACTGATTTGAGTAATGGGCATCGCATTGCTATGCCCCTACGCCAGCAATAAGAGGTTAATCAATCTATCCTCTCTAGAACGATAGCCCATAACCAATCCCCAAAATGAACCGAGGCTCATCGCCCGCATTACCCGTCACATCAGCTACAGCCGGGGTAATTACCAGAGGAACACCCTGAATCGGCACAATTGAAGCGCCTAAATATAAATCTTGACCCGTCCAATCGGCGATTAAAGTAACAGGTTCTACAACTTGCAGACCAACGCTACCAAAGACATTCGTCGAACCCTCTTTATCCTCAATATCATCTTCGGAGCGGAAACGCCCTCCACCGAGACCAACAGAAGCAGTTAGGCGACTAAAGGGATCACTGGGATTTTCCCGCAAACGGAAAACTTTACTGACAACGCCATAAACACTTTGGTCACCATCCGTATTGCCCCAAACAATGGCATTCTCTACACCAACTGCCACAGCGAGGTCATCACCAATTAAACGGTGAAGTTTGAAACTAACTCCGCCATCTTCAAAGGTATCGCCAAATAAGTCATAAATTGAAACAGCGGTTTCTAGAGCAACGAGTCTCCTAGCATCACCGACACCAAAACCGACTACCACGGCACCATCGTCTTCATTGAAAAACCGCACTTGCTCTTGATAGGTAGCACCGAAGAATATATTCCCCGTTTGAGCGCCAAAGGCTGTTGGAGTATTAATACTGGAACCCCCGCGTACAATCCGACGCAATTGCTCTTCCACAGGCGGTGCTGGCAAGAGATACTGCCGTCGCAAAGCAGCAAGTTGTTCGGGTGTCGGTGGTGGTGGTTCTTGGGCAATGGGTTCGTACCCCACAATGTAACGACTTGCCACAGTGGTGGGCGGAATTTGGGGTAATTGATTTTGGCTGACTAATGCTTGGTAAATAAAGGCAGCGACATCGGCACGAGTGGCAGTCTGATTCGGATTCAAGAATGCCACATTCGGGTAATTTACCACCATCTGGTTTACCGTTGCTGCCGCGATGCTATTTTGCGCCCAGCCCGGAATTTGAGCAGCATCCTGAAAGGTTTGATTTAATATAGCTGTGGTTTGAGCAGGAGCCGATAAATCCAACCCACTGACTAATGCCACTAGCACTTGCACACGCGGGATATTTTGATCCGGAAGGAAAATATTATTGGGATATCCTTCCATAAATCCCATGCGATAGGCTTCTTGAATGGCTTCCAATGCCCAGAAGTTAGCTGGGATATCCGAAAACTGAGTAGCTGGACGTTCCAAGGGTTGCTCAAACGCCTGACGAATCATCGCCGCAAACTGAGCGCGGGTAACGGGGGCGTTCGGTCGAAATGTTCCATCCGGAAATCCCTGAATGATTCCCCGTGAAGCTAGACCTTCGATAAAGGCTTGCGCCCAATTGCCTTGAATATCTGGAAAGGTTGTGGCTTGAACGATTTGTCTGCCCCGACTAGGTGTCGATGTCGGTGCTGTTTGTGCGGGTTGAGTTGTATTTGGGGCAGAGTTTTGGGGGCGCAGGGCATCCGCACCCAGCATGTTATTTAGGAGTGATTCTCCTAGTGAGCCTTTTTGATTGGCTGGTGGGTTGGTTTGGGCTTGGGCAATACCCTGAGGACTAGCGATGTTAGCTGCCACACTGAGTAAGGTGCTGCCCACCACTGAACCAATGACAAGATATCCCCAATGGTGCATAGTTTTGCCGATTGGCTGAAAACAACCCTTAAACCTATATCTCCTCATCACTTTTGCTATGCTCCCGAAGCTCTCGTTGTTAACTCAAAGGTACATGAGTTTTGCTGATTAATGCCTTAATTCATCTAAAAATTGGCGTGAATACTTCTGTTGTAACCCTACAGGGTTTAAGGGAAGTCTCTATGCCAATACACAACAATTGCTAAAATGTCAAGCATTATCAAACATGCTTACCGATTTCGCTTTGATCTGGTATGACACCTTCAGGCTGATTAAATGGTAATTTAACAATAGTAGCTGGCTTCGCCTAAGATGACACAGAGGTTTGAGTAAAGGGTATTCCAAGCCAATTGAATGGATATGGGAGTACCAAGGCAGGGAGAGGACATTCTTTACTGTTGCCTGTTCCCTTGATCAACTGATGTCCTAACGTATTTCTGCCATGCTATACAGTTGTTACAGCGCTTCGCGCTGGGCAATAGGCAATAGGGGGGATAAATACTGATTATATAGGGCTTTTAGCAGTTCTTCAGCCAATTGATTTGTAAATAGACCAGCGCGACCTGCTGTAATTTTTGCAAACGGGTTGCCCCTATCGGTATACAAAAGGTTACATGACATGCGTGTCTGTTGCCTAATTGGATACGGTTTTGGTTTTGATAGAGGTAGGCAGCTCAATCCGAAATTCTGTATCTTTACCGGGTTCTGAAAAACATTGAAGTGAGCCTTTATGCTGTCCGACAATAATTTGGTAACTAATGGCTAGTCCTAAGCCAGTACCCATACCAATGGGTTTAGTGGTGAAAAAGGGATCAAATATGCGAGCTTTAATGTCTGAGGGGATATGAGACCCGTTATTGGCAATGCGAATCACAACACGCTCGTTTTCTAATTGTTCTGTCCGGAGAATAATCCGAGCGGGTATTGTATGCGGTTCTTCTCTGATGGCGTCAATGGCGTTGTTCATAATATTCAGAAACACTTGATTTAACTGACAGGCATAACATTCGACTAAGGGTAAGTGTCCGTAGTCTTTGACGATCTCGATATTTAGTTCTGAAGATTGTAAGCGATAGTGCAACATTAATAATGTGTTGTCAAGTTCCTGATGAATATCAACCGATTGCAAGCCAGAACGGTTTTGCCGGGAAAACTCTTGTAGAGAAAGAACCATGTTCTGGATGCGTTGGGTTCCTCGGCGCATTGATGATAAGACTTTAGGTAAATCGTCAATCAGAAAGTTCAGATCAACGGTTTCAATTTTGTCAATAACATCGGGGGGAGGGTTGGGTGTGATTTCTTGGTAGAGATTGAGGAGTTCAATTAAGTCTTGGGTGTAGCGTTCAGCGTAACTGAGGTTACTGTAGATAAATGTAACGGGGTTGTTGAGTTCATGGGCTAAGCCGGCGACAAGCTGCCATAAGCTTGCCATTTTTTCCGTTTGCACTAATTGTGCCTGAGTTTGTTGCAACTGTCGCAGGGCTTGACTTAACTGTTGAGTTAATTGGCGCGATCGCAGCCCCGCCCTGACTCGTGCCAATAACTCTTCGACATCAATGGGTTTGGAGATAAATTCATCAGCACCCGCATCTAAGCCTTGAACGCGATCGGTAATTTGATCGCGCATGGTGAGCAAAATTATAAACGTGGTTGCCAATTCTGGATCAGCTTTCACTTGCCGACAGACTTCTAGTCCATCTAAGCGTGGCATAATCCAATCACATATAATCAAATCGGGATAGAGCAATTTGACCTGAAGTAGGGCGTCTTCTCCGTTTGGGGCGATCGCGACCTCGTGACCTTGACTGGTGAGTAGATTTTTCAGCACAAGCTGAACCGTCAAATCATCATCAACCACTAAAATTTTCGCCATAGCCGATTAACCGCAATGCTATATTAGGGCAATTTGTGGGAAAGATATGATTTTACCCCTAACCTCTGACGTTCGAGTGCAATAAACAGATCGGCAGCATTGGAGAAATACTCGGCTTTTGCCTGACGCTCCAATTCAGTCGCGATCGCTTGGAGAGATGAAACACCCACATTAGCCGCCGCTCCTTTGAGCTGATGGGCGCATTTGGCGACAGTTGGATAATCATTGACAGCTTCAGCTTGTTTAATCGCGTCTAGGTTAATGCGAATAACCTCCAGCAAGGCGGCAAGCAGCTCACCTTTTAACTCCACTTCACCTAGGCTTACTTCCTCTAAGCGATCAAAGTCGATCTCGATATCGTTGGTAGAATTGATCGGTGAAAAATTCGATTCAGACAAAAAGCTTCAATTCCGATTTTTATTGGGCTGTAGTTAATTATAACCTTACCATAAACGGATCACGCTGGTGGTTCAGTGGAAATGCAGGGAAGCCGAGGGACTCCAGGTGCAGGGGGCGCAGCGAAGTCTCGTAGCTCACCTGCAAACTGAGTAAGGGCGGGTTTTGCACAAATGTTACCATCAATAGCCAACAGAAAGTCCCCAAACCCGCCCCTACAAGTATCACGAATCGCCTGTTCCCCTGAGATTCCCGACGCCTTAATTAAATCGGGGATTGGGTGAAGAAGTAAGTTTAACTGACAACACCTGTAAGGGTTGAATCTGCCTCTTGTGGTTGAACCGTTTCCTCCTCTGGCGGTAACCCTAAAACCTCTCGGTAGGTGCGGATATACTGTTTGGCTGATTTATCCCAACTGAAATTCTTACGCATACCGCGCTGCTGTAGCGTTGTCCATTGCTCTTTAAAGCGGAAACCTTCCCAAGCCCGTACCATACAGGTATAAAAGTCTAACGGTTCATAGCGGTCAAAACAGTAACCTGTCCCAGTTTGGCTAACAGGTTCATGGTGAAAAACCGTATCCACCAGACCCCCGGTGCGCCGGACAATGGGGACACAACCATAGCGCATAGAGAGCATTTGAGTAATGCCACAAGGTTCAAAGCGGGATGGCATTAGGAATGCATCACAACCCGCATAAATGCGTCGAGACAGAGCATCACTATAAAGGAGTTGGACAGACATACGACCCCGATAGCGAGATGCCAATTGCCACATTTGGGTTTCGTAGTAACGTTCACCAGATGCCAGCAATATAAATTGGGCGTCGGTATAAGCTAAGAAGCGATCAATGACTTGTAATAATAGGTCAATCCCCTTTTGCTCCACGAGGCGCGTGACCATGCCCATGAAAAAGGCATTGGAGTTGACTTCTAAGCCCACCTCTTCTTGCAGGGTGACTTTGTTTTTGCGACGTAATTCCAGCGTATCGGCGCTGAATTTTTGCTCGATATATTTGTCGGTTTCTGGGTCATAACTATCCGTGTCAATGCCATTAAGAATCCCGACTGTTTTACCACTAATGAAAGACATTAACCCTTCTAAAGTCTCACCGTATTCAGCCGTGCAGATTTGTTCTGCATAAGTTGGCGACACGACAGTCACTCGATCCGCAAATTGTACCGCTGCTGCCATTGTATTATGACCTTGCATATACCAGGGACACCAGGTTATCTGCTGTAAGCGCCAGCGCCAGGGACCTTGATACGCCAAGTTGTGAATCGTAAAGACGGTGGAAATATCCGGCGATTGGTTCATCCACACCGGAATCATGCCTGTATGCCAATCGTGGCAATGAATAATTTGCGGTTTCCAGTAGTTCCAGGCAAACTCAGCCGCGCCATTAGCAAAGAGAGTAAATCGCCAGTCTTCATCCGCTCCGGCGTAAATATGGCGTCCTGAGAAGGCGAGATGACCAAACAGATAGAGGGGGACATCGGTTCCGGGTAATACCGTCTCATAGACAGCGAATGACTCAAACATGGCAGATCCCCACCAGACAGGTTCTTTGGGAATCTCCATCTTGTCGGGTAAAAAGCCGTAATACGGCATAAAAATCCGTACATCATGTCCCAAGCGCTTCAGGAACTTAGGCAATGCGCCCACGACATCCCCCATACCGCCGACTTTTGCCAGGGGCGCTACCTCTGCGGCAACAAAAAGAATATTCATAATGATGGTTGTGTACGATGAAGTCTCAAGTAGTAATACTATCCTTCAGAGGGGCGTTTACAATGACGAATCCTTGAATTCGGGGCATTTTTGCCTCAATGTGGGGAGATAGGATGATGAGTGCGAGACCTGGTCAGGTGCAAGATATGAACCGATGGCGGACGCTATCCGCCTTAACTGGAAGTATTTCAAGCCAATCTGGAAAACAGATGGTTATGCTTATGTCCATAAATTACAGAAATGAGAGAGTTAATTAGCGATTAGATGTGTCGCGCGATCGCATCCCTAACCTTCCATCACCTGATTAAACCGATCTCTCCCCGCATGATAATCTTTACTTTCATACCCCATAACATGCCGGACAATCCACTTTTGTGATCTGCCATCCTCCATCAGTAAACGAATCGCCTTCCTTAACACCTGCTCCTGATCAATAAACCGTTCAACAAACCAGTTTTCGGTTTCCGCAAATCCCCGCTTATCATTTTCAGCACTGCGATTCAGATAAACGGCGGCTAATAATGCCTTAAATGATTTGCCTAAAACTTTCTCATTTCCCAAATTCAGCGCTGTCAACTCCTCCGTCGTAATTTGATTGATATAGTTGGATTGATTCTCTTTAGAGGTTAATTCCTTAAATAAGTCATTTAAATTGCCCACTTTAACATTGGGGAGATAGCTATACAAATAATCCGCAACTATCCCTTTCAATACCGCATCTCCCAGGAACCTTAACTGTTTATTCGGTGACGAACGCTCTTTTATCTTTTTTAAATGACGCTCCAGCAACGGCGCAATCAACTGCTTGACCAACCAATTCCGTGCCTGAGAAAACCCCCGATCCTGATGAATCGCCCCAACTAACGCGATCAATGCTTCTTCAAAGGGATTGTGATTTTGTAAACGCAAGCGATGCCGTTCTTGCGTCAGTCCCAGAAACGGATACCCTTCGCCCAACCCCAATTGATACCACAGTTTGGTTAACCGTTGTCCTTCGACTAACTTGTCCCGTAATCCTTTAAAATTACTCACCTCTAAATAAGGACAGTTATGATATAAATAGTCAGTAATTACCAGATTTACAAGAGCATGACCAAGAAAATTTAATCGCTCGTTATTCTGTTCATATTCTCCAATTTGTTCGGCATAAGAGCGATGCATTAAAGCAAGTCTAAGCGTATCACTATGCTTGAATTGAATACCAATTTGGTTTTCTAAAGATTCAGAATTCCATTCCATCATTTTTACAGGATTAAGACGTTTGAACAGTAGGTAATTGCACCGTCAGGACTGAACAGGGAGCATGGTGGAGAACGTAATTACTGGCACTCCCCAAAATTAACTCCGAAAGCCCCGACAAACCCCGATGACCAATAATAATTAGATCAGCTTGCCAATTCTTCGCCACCTTACAGATGGTTTCCCCCGGACTTCCTGGCACCTGGGTAAACTCAGCCGAGACACCAGCCACCGTAGCTTCACCCGTGCGCGATCGCAAAATCTCCAGACATTCGCTTTCAAATTCGTCCCACTGCTTGCGGTAGGCAATATTCACATCATCTAATCGCCACGGATAGTAGTCCACCTCGGAAAATCCTGGCATACCCGGACTCGTGTCTTCCTCCGGAGACAGAACGTGCAACAGTAATAGATTACCCTTGACCGCTTTGGCTAACTCTAGGGCTTGCTCAAAAACATGATCACCCATACCAGAGGTATCTATGGCAACAAGCATCTTTTCAAACATAACTACTTTCTCCAAAACCCTGGTAAATAGTAGGGTTGTTACCCCTCTGACAATGGTATAATGAATTTCAACTCTGGATAGTGCCGCTTGATTTCGGCAAAGCACTGGCTTATAGATGCTAATTCTAATCTAGCGATTGTGTCGGAATCTGGCTCGAAAATATACAGAATAATTAATTTTTGTGAAAATCTAGATGCCAGAAACATCTCAGTTTTCACAGAAACTTTTGCAGCCAATACAAATCCGACACTCAACCTGGAAACCAAGGGCTGAGAGAGGGAAAATTTTCATGAGTTTAAATGCCCGCTTTGCCGTAATCAGTGACTTACACATCGCCCTGCCCCAAACTATTTGGGATATTCCCAACCGCTTCCATTTAGTGGAAATCAGTATCCCTGCCCTAGAGTTAGTATTCAATCATTTAGAACAGCTTAATCTAGATTTTCTCCTACTTCCAGGAGACTTAACCCAGCACGGCGAACCGATTAACCATGACTGGCTACAAAGGCGATTGTCCCAGCTACCCTACCCGGTTTACGTTGTACCTGGTAATCATGATGTCCCCACGCTATTGCCCGATGAACGTTCGATTGGACTGAAAGACTTTCCCCACTATTATCATCAATTTGGCTATGACAATCCCGACCAACTCTACTACACCCGTGAAATTTTCCCCGGTGTGCAGCTTATTGGGCTAAATTCCAACCAATTTGACCAGACGGGTAAACAACTCGGTTGTCTGGATGCACCGCAATTGGCATGGCTTGAAGATGTACTTGCCCAGACTAAGGATAAGTTGATTGTGGTTATGGTACATCACAATGTCATCGAACATCTACCGAGTCAATCAAAGCATCCCTTGGGACGCCGCTATATGCTGGATAATGCCCCCACCCTGTTAAATCTGCTCAAAGCGGCTGGGGTGAATTTAATCTTTACGGGTCATCTTCATGTCCAGGATATCGCCTATCACCAGGGAATCTATGATATTACCACTGGATCATTAGTCAGCTATCCCCATCCCTACCGAGTCTTAGAACTGCGAACTGATAATTTAGGGAATCGCTGGTTACAAATAGAATCCCATCACATCACCTCTGTACCCGGTTGGGAGAATTTGCCGGAAATTTCGCGAAAATGGATGGGCGATCGCTCTCATCCGTTTATGGTAAAGTTACTTACCGCCCCACCTTTATGTTTACCCCAACACGACGCGGATAAACTTGCCCCCAGTTTACGTAACTTTTGGGCAGATATTGCTGTGGGTGACACCTATTTTGATTTTCCCGATTTTCCTCCGCCTGTCCGCCGCTATTTCCAAACCTTCAGCGCGATGGATAGTAATGGTAAACCTGCTTTTATCGATAATCACACGACATTACTGCTAGAGTAATCCCCTTTTTGCCCTGGCGACTGAAGTCGCGGAACCACACAAACAAAGTCCGCCTACGCGGACTGAACTATCAAGGGGGTACTAAAAGCAAAACGCTTTATCAGCGAGTCTTTAGCCACAAGAGATCAGGACGCGATCGCACGTTAATAAACTATCATAGACCTGCACCTTGGCAACGGGTAACTC
>CAKZMA010000968.1 GCA_937127375.1 uncultured Coleofasciculus sp.
CCCCCACCAACAGGGCTTTTCGGAACATTATCGTCGGGAAGACTGAAGTCTACACTGATCAGGTTATCGTTGATGGGACGTTCCGACTCTAAGGGGACAAAACCAGCTAAAGCAGCATTGGCGGTTAAGAAAACTGTCCCGGTTACTGTAGCGGATAAGAGAGTTTGGCAGATTGCTGGAGTCATGGTCAACTTTCCTTGAATGCTTGTAGCCTATAGCCAATTACCGATCAGAACAAACGATGCCCAAAAATAGGGATGTTGGTATAAGGGTTCTTCGAGAAGACTAAGCTGTGCTTGTCGCAACGCTTCAGCTTTGCTCACCTTCAGTTCCGTTAGTTGGTGATAAAATTCCCGCATCATAATCGAGGTGGATTCATCACTCACTGACCAGAGACTGGCGATTGTACTTTTGGCACCCGATCGCAGGGCAAATCCTGCTAGCCCTAATGTAGCGCGATTATCTCCGGCTGCGGTTTGACAGGCACTCATGACTAATAGTTCAATCGGTTTCAGTAGCCCTAACCGCCGTTTTTGAAAGATTAGGTCGAAATCTTCAATGGAAATGCGATCGCTCCAGGTGAGTAGAAAGGTTTCCTCAGGATTGGAACTGAATTGACCGTGAGTCGCCAGGTGAACGATGGGGAAGGATTGGTTGTTAATCAGTTCTTTAAATGTGCCGAAGGTAAAGGTTTCATTAAATAGCACTTTAGAGTTGACTTGTTGCGACACTTGTGCTATCTCTTCATCAACGCCTGGTAAAGGACTGAACCCTTGACGCGCTTCGGTTAACCCAGCCGCTAATAAACTCAGTTTTTCTTGGGAGAGTCCTTGGGGAAACAGTTGTAATCCGGGACTAAAGACAATCCGATATTTTTCCAGGATATACTTTTCTCCATCATAGAGTGCTGCCATGGGTAAGTTGCGGAGAAAGCCATCGGGGACAAATACTAGCGTCTTGATATCCTGGCTAGCCATCGCTGCTTCAGCCGGTTTGATTAACCAATTGTAGACCTCCTGGGAGAGTTGTAACCGTTCGTTTCTAGGATAGCCAGGAGACAGGGCGGAATACAGTTGTGTCAGCGTGGATTCAACCTCAGCTTGGGTGAGTTGAGTGGCGTAGTGGGTAAGGGGTTGATTGGGAACCGAGAGGATCACTTCCAAGCGATCGGGTAAGATAATCGGATAAATTACTGCGGCTTGGGTATCAATTTCTTCTAAGGCTACCGGATGCGTATCTAAACAGGCATCTTGGAAAAAGTTATCCAGTTCGGCTAATTGCAACGCTTCCATCACATCACGGGCTTGTTGCAAGTTGGCTTGATTATCCCCTTCTTTTAACAGTAAGCTAACAAGCTGACGATAGAGGGGTTCAATCCCTTCTTTAAAGTCGAACTGAACATCAGAACTAATTGCAATTAAATCACTGCGTAGGGATTGGATATTATCAAAGGCAATTTTATAGGCGGCGAGGGCTTCGTTGGTTTTGCCTTGTTTTTGCAGAATTTCACCCAATTGTCCCCCCGCCCGTGCTGCGATATCGTCGGCGTTAATTTCTTGAGCGAGTTTTAGTGACTGTTGGGATAGGGTTTGACTCTCGTCTAATGTCCCATTCGCCTGATACAGTTTACCTAATTGATACAGGGCATACGCTTCGGCTCTGGGATCGTTAATTTTTCGGGCTTGGTTAACCGCTTTCGCTAAGAGTTTTGACGTATCCACCGCTAAGGAGTTTGCCATCCCCCCTTGGTCGTATTTCATCAAACTATCTGCCAGATTGATTTGGGCATAAATCGCCGGACGCGAGGCAGACAGTTGGTTAACTTTGGTAGTAACAATTGGGATGAGTTCTTGGGCGACATCCCAGCGTTGTAACTCGATTAACATCCGCAATTGATTCAGTTGCGCTTCTAGTTGAGTTAAGGGATCAGGTGTTAATTCGGCGGCTTGTTGATAGTACGTCCAAGCGACGGCATATTCTTGTAAATCTCGCGCGACATTACCAATGCTAAACAGTGCCTCACTGGTATCCTGGGGTGAATTTAACTGTTGACTAATTTGCCAACTGGTTTCTAACGCAGCTTTCGACTGGCGCAGTTGACCCAGGGTTTGTAATGCCACACCTAAACTTCTCAATCCCTTGGCTTTCAGCAGACTATTGGGTTCATTTTGTAATTCACTTACCAATTGTTCCAAGAGAGACTTTGCCCGTCGATATTTACCCAAGGCTTGCAACGCTTGTGCCTGGTTTATTTTGCTGATTAATTGTCCGGTTGTATCGTCTGCCTGTTCATAAATAGAGGCGGATTTTTTCCAGGTATCTAAGGCGGTTTGGCTTTGTCCTTGTAGCAGGTGAATCGTGCCTTGAGTATTCAATGCTTGGGCAAGGAGTAAGCGGGTATTGTTATCAGTATCCGGTTGATATTTTAACAGATTTAAACTTTGTGCGATCGCATCTTGTGCTAAATCCGTATTTCCTAACTCCTTATACGCCAACGCTAAGTAATTCAGCGATTGGGCTTGCTTGAGGATGAACCCTTCGGCGGCATAAGTTTCTGCTGCGTCTTGCCAGACTTTTGCCGCTTGGTCAAATTGTCCAGCTTGATAATAACGTTTCCCCTGTTCAACTAAATCTGAGGGTTCAACCGTTTGGCTGTAGAGAGGTTCTATGGGGGGTCCTAATGTTTCCACCCGGTTCTTGACAATTTCCTCCGTCTGATTCCCCATATCCAACGGAGGATAAGCCGCCGTTGCTGGCAGCTTGGGTGATTGTAAGGATAAGGTCAGAAAAAAAGTACCCAGAATTAAAGCAATAAAAGAACGGGGGCGCTTCAGCCAACCCTTAAGTATTTTGTTTATTTGAGAATAAGTTCTACTCATGGTAATTCATTTATGCATCTCTTAAATAATTCGTAGGGGCGCACCGACGTGCGCCCTATTCACTGACATATACCCTGATATCTGATATTGCTCAAAAATGAAATTCCTCTACATCCCCTTAAAAAGAAAGACTTTGAAAAAATTTTTGTTTCTTGTTCCCCCCTTTTGAAGGGGGGTTAGGGGGGATCTCTTACCCACCTAAAGCTTCTGATGCCAAATCCGCGTCACCCCCTTTATACCTTGAGTCCTGTTGCTTTTTTCCGCTGATAAGGGTACACGCAGGTAATCAGGGCGCACTGACGTGCGCCCCTACGCAATTGGCGTATTGATTCGGTAATGTCTCCTGAGGCATCGCTGCCACTAATTCAATCTCTCCTTGTTCATTTTTCACCCAACCCGTCGCTTCCACAAGATACCGCCTTTCGCGAGTCGATTCTCCCGGATTGGGAACAGACTCTTGGGCTTGAGGCTGATTTTCCGATGCAGTTGCGGCAAAATCGCGCACATCCGATAACAAGGTTTGACCGCGAATCGGTGCCGTTGGATCACTAGGTACTCCTCCTCGCCCAGTAATCGTAAACACATTCCCCTCCGCCGCCGCACAAGTTTTCACCACTTGGTTACTGGTATCGGCAAGTTGATCCGGTAATTTGATTAACCCCGATTCAGGATCAATCTCTGGACTACTGAGCGAGAATATACCATCAACACCTAAATCAGAAGTCACAGTAATGTCATTAGTCATTACCTCCCGTGGGTTGGTTAAGTCCCGAAGCTCAATAAAAAATAGCTCATTTGTTGAAATACCAATATTACCTCCGTCACCCTCAAAAGCATTAGCCGTAATGTCGCTATTTTGTCCAGGAATAGCCACAACAAATGGGGTAGCGATTTGAATATTTCCCCCATTCCCAAACCCACTATCTTTCCCGGCTGTCGCTGAAATTAAACTTCCTCCGCGCAAGATTACTATATTGTCTAAGGATAGAGCAATATTCCCCCCATTATCACTGGCGGATTCTGCTGAAATCCGACCATTATCTAGAATCAATTGACCGCCTTGAAGCTGAATACTCCCCCCTGTTCCTGTGCCTTCACTATCTACGGAAATTGCTCCACCCTCGCGAATTTGAACCAATTGTGGATCAATAAAGATACTGCCACTATTTCCCGTAGATTCTGAAGTTGTACTGGAAAAGATACCTGTCTGTTCACCCATAATAGTAATCACGTTATCCACATTGATAATCGTGTTTCCGGCATCACCAGTTCCGGCTGTATCCGTGCTGATTTGCGCTCCATCTTTCAAGATGAGAGCGTTTCCAGTAATCTCAATTAAACCACCATCTCCTGATGACCCTTCGGCAGCATTAGAAAACAATCCGGTATCCTCACCAAAAAGGCGAATTGAATTAGCATTGATGAAGATTTTGCCCGCATCTTCACTACTTTCAGTCACCGCTTCTAACTGGGCGCCGTTCGTGACAGATAGCGATGCGGCATTAATCGTTAATGTGCCGCCACCTCCAGTTGCTCCCGCCAAGGTTCCGACAAACACACCACTCGGGTCAAAGTCTCCACCTTTATTGCCATCAAATATAGCCGCCCCAGTGACATCAATATTAATATTTCCGGCACTACTCCCAGTTTCTGCATCTGATTGACCACTGGTACTGGCACTAATAAATCCACCATCGGTTACCGAAAGCCGATTCGTATTAATCGTAATGTCGTTCCCTTGCCCCTTCGATGTTGGTTCAACCTCACTCAGAATAGCACTAGGAATTGGGAAGTTTGAACCGAGTACAGCTCCCTTAATTTCAATTTCATCAGCATTAACATCAATTAGACCTGCATTTCCTGATGCTACAGTCGTCGTTCTAATTTGTCCCCCATCTTCCAGCACAAGTTTACCCGTTTCGACTGAAACCCTCCCAGCATTGCCATTCCCTCGACGAATGCCCATCGGAAATAAGGCATCAGGCAAGGCAGGAAAATCGGATGCATCAGCAAAGAACGGACCGTTAGGAATATTCAAAAAAGGCAGTACCGCACTCACAATCCCACTAGGGTTATCTCCTGATGTTCCAATTAATTTAATTGATTCAGTGGCAATAACACTAACATTTCCAGCGTTTCCTACACCTGCTGTTGAAGAAAAAATCTGGCTGCCATCCGTAGCCATCAGTGTGTTTGTGGTTACTGCCACATTTCCAGCATTCCCCCCCCTGACAAAAGAGGTTTCACTGGAAATTGTACTACTATTTTCTAGGACTATGGAATCAGCATCGACGCTGACAGCACCAGCGTTTCCTGTACCTGATGTTGCTGTGTTGATTCTACTCCCTTGGCGCAGGCTCAATAAACTGGCGGAAATATTGATAGAACCACCTTGTTCGCTACCGAGGTAAAGGGTTTCAATTTCATTTTTATTCGTTAATTGAATGGTAGGAGCTGTGAGACTAATATCACCACCAAACCCATTAGTTGGAGTAAAACTCACGCTTTCAATCTTACTTGAGTCATTAAAAAGAATTGACGTACCACTATTCATCGTTACATTACCGCCAACTAATCCCACGGATAGAATCTCACCGTTAGCCGCAATAGAAAGATCTCCACGAGCATCAATTGCAATGTCTCCCCCTAACTCAAACCTTGGCAATGGTGGTTCTAATTTATCGGCGGCTGTAATAATACTTTCAACCTGAATACTACCATTGGGTAGCGCTAAATTCGGTCGATATTGATTCGTCAGTAGGACTAAACCATCAGATTGGGCAATTTCAACCTTACCTACTTTAATATTAGAACCACTAAGGGAAGCCGTTTCAAATGTAACCGAACCTGTGGGAATATCCGTTGGTGTTGGAATACCTGGAACTCTGGTGAAAGGCGATTGAGTCCAGTCAATTCCGGCTCTGACATCTAATGTTGCTTGACTATCTCCATTGACACTAACCGAGGTGCCATCAGATAACGTAACATTACTCAGGGCGCTGTAGGGTGTATTTGTTCCTGGAATTAAGGTGTCATTGTTACTGTTAATCGTGCTAGCCGTTGGACCCGTATTATTAATGGTGACTGTGCCTAACTCAACACTTCCCCCTGCCAAAATATGTAGCGACGCCCCCTCATAATTACCGAGTTTCACATCACCTGCAGCCAGGACAATGGGATCATCAGCAGCAAAACTATTCCCTGGAGTACCGTCGAGTTGTTCCACAGAAAATTGACCATTAGTGGCATAATGACCATCAAGTTGGATGGCATTAGTTGAACGCAGAGTCATGTTTCCATGTGAACTCAAGCCACTATTTGCATGGTTTAAGATAGACAGGGTTAACCCTTGATTTCCTTGGGCGACAAATTCACCCCCAGCCATGGCGATAAAGGGATTAGTCGCAGTATCTTGTATGGTTAACAGTTCTGAGGCTTTGAGTTTCAGGTTGCTTCCGGCTGTTAATTGACCCCCTTCTAGGTCAATATTTTGACCGATGAATGATAAATCTTGTCCGGCTGATAAGTTTCCTGTACTGGTAATTTCTCCAGTCGGAGGTAACCATTGAGAAATACCTAAAGGAGTCGTAACAGTGAGCAAAGGGGGCGAATCAGGATTCGTAGCGCTGAATGTATAACCATTGTCGAAGACTACACCACCCGATGTGCTAGCAGCAAAAGAGCCATTAACGTCCAGACGAGCATTCGGACCAAAGATAATCCCATTGGGATTGAGTAAATACAGATTGGCGTCACCCAAAACGCCTAACGTCCCAAAAATATCCGAGTGATTGTTTCCGGTGACTCGACTGAAAATATTAGCAATATCATTAGGATTGGCAAAGTAAACCTGTTGACCTTCAGTCACACTAAACTGCTCAAAACTATGAAATAGGGTTGAGCCTCGACTTGC
Organism: uncultured Coleofasciculus sp.; assembly: GCA_937127375.1. Classification (GTDB taxonomy): domain Bacteria; phylum Cyanobacteriota; class Cyanobacteriia; order Cyanobacteriales; family Coleofasciculaceae; genus Coleofasciculus. Next base: position 6,793 of record CAKZMA010000968.1, read on the forward strand.
GCCACCCTTGATTAGGTCAATGATCTGATTATTAATCTCAACATTGGGCGTGATAACAGAGTTCTCTGAACCCAATGTATTATCTGGCACAATTGATTGTGAAAAACTAGGCAGGGAATAACCAAGACTATAACTAAATGTGCCGCTGATTAGGGCAAGTTTACAAATACTGAACCAATCACGCTTGTGAAGCATTGTCCGTCCTTCCTACCAATCTCAATATGGCTATCTGTCAAAGCTCACTGATGAGCTGATTGTAAGATATGACACAACTGTTTGCTGATTCACTCACTCGAACTATCGGGGAAAACGTCACCGTTATAGTGCCGTGAGCCACCTAGTATGTAGCCTAGTATGTAGTAAGCACTTTAGTGCTTTAATGCCCAGCTAGAGAGGGCTAAGGTCTCCTGACAACGAAGCAAGTCTGTTCCAGAATTTGAGCTGTGTCAATCCAGATGGTTGGGTTAAGCGATCGCGAAATCTAACCCAATTGAATCTTTTGTGCTGTCCATGATATGCCCCAAATAATTAACTTACATGTAAGTTAATTATTTTAGCATATAATTTGGTTTACCATAGCATTCTTTTAGTTTATTTGATGAAGATAGGTTACGATGAAAATCTGCACCGATAGTCTTGGCTTCGACGATTTATTTGTCTAAATTAGTTGTGAAAATGTGTCTATGGCTATAATCAATTGAGTGAGTCTCAGGGGCGTAGGTTTTTACAGATGGAGGGTGCGTTAGCGAAGCGTAACGCACCCTACGGTTGATACATTTTCTAGACTTTAAATATACGAGAAACTGGTCGTAAAGGAAAGGTGTCCGGTATTAACCCCTTCTACCTGCATGATGTCTTCTCCATTTAAACTGATGATACTATCCGCGCCTTGTTGAGTCAGGACGAGATCATTGAGCGCTATACCTAAGAGTCCAATTTGATCAGAACCGACATCATAGCCGCGCACAATATCTAAACCCGCGTTTTCTTCAAGTACATAAATGTCACTAGCGCCGAAATCGGGAAGGACAAGTTGTATCCATGGATTGTAGTATGACCCGACAAGAAGATCAGCACCCAAGCCACCACGCAGGGTATCTGCACCCAAGCCACCCGAGAGAATATCATCACCACCATCACCGCGTATTAAATCAGTTCCCCAGTTACCAAACAACTGATCATCCCCTAAACCACCTATTAATAGATCATCACCGCCTTTACCTTTGATGAGTTCTGAGAAAGAACTCCCCTCTATCGTATCGGCTCCATTGCGACCTAGAAGTTTCACGGTAGCATTCACAGGAGCCGTTACCGTAATCGAAGATAAGTCCAGATCTACCTGACTATTTTGGGAAGCAAAGCTCATGGTAGAACCCAAAATTTCTAGGTCTGTCACGAGATACCCTTTGTCCTGCAATGCATTGAGATCTAATGTCTCCAGCCTGGTTTTGGTGACGGGTGAGTCAATCACAATCTTTAAACTGCTTAAGGAATTTGCTGCTGGAGATAGAGTATCAAGTGCCGCTTGCAAATCATTTTGAGCAATGATCTGTGTTCCTGGAGTTAAATTTTCATCCGCAAAATATACGCCGTCCGTTTTGACTAAAATAATCACGTTATCGGCAAAATCTGGCGTGACTTGGGCATCAGTCACGGCAATCAGTTCCGTTTGGTTAGTGTTAGGATTTGTCAGCTGAAGCGCCCCATCCGTAAAAATATCTGCACCAGTATGACCGGTTTCCATTAATTGCTGATTAAAATCCACAATTTGCTGGGCAGCCGTCGGGTCAGTAGACGTATCTAGTGCTAAAAACGCATTCCACTCATCGGGAATTTGGGCGATTAAAGCTTTATTATCCCATTCAAAATAAAAAGCCGCACTTCCCTCTGTTCCGTCAGGAAGGAAATCCGAGTTGTTATAAGCCTGTCCACTGGCTATTAATGAGGCACAGTTTTCGGTAACGATTTGACCCGTCGTTGTGCTGATACAGTAATCCAAATTCAGAACAGTCGTGAAACCTGGATCGAGCGGATCATCAGTCTCTGGATCAAACAGCTCAGAATAAAGCCGGAATTGCTCCCCATTGCCGAGTGTTGCCGTATATTGAACATAGGGAATCGTGCCATAATCAACGCTGTTATTATTCGAGGTGTTAGTGTCAAACGCATTATAACTACTAAATGCGGCTACACTTACTTCACTCCCAACGACATTCTTTTTTACGGCAACCAAAGGCGAACCAGCCGTTTTTTCAATCTTATCAACCGGAAGCCAACTTGTACCTTGAACCTGACCATTATTATATTCAGAAAGCTCTGAATTTTCACCTAATGAGCCATAGAAATTGTTGGTTTGAACATAGTCACTACTCACGGTTGTATTGACTGTCAATTGTACGGATTCTCCCGACAAGAGTGTGGGAATGACAACTTCAACCGAGTCCGGATTGCCATCGCCACTCAAACTTTGACCATTGGCTGCAATATAGGGGTCAATCGTGCCGTCCTGATTGGGATCGTATGTATCTAAATCAATCGCACCGACGGGAAGGATTAATTCCGAGACGTTTAATTGCAAGTCTCCATTATCGGTGATCAAAACAGATTCAGCCGTCGCTAGACCATTGTTGGTGACGGTCAATGTATATGGAAATTCTTCATCGGGAATCGCAATATTTTCTCCTTCTAATGTAGGAATAAATGCTTTTTCGATCTCTAAATCAATTTCTTGTCGGTTGCCAAAATCAATGTCTGTTGCTGCTGTACCACTTGCAATGGTTATGGGTGCAGGATTCGTTGTTTTCTGTACCCAACCCGTTTGTTGAACTTCGCGAATGGTATAGTTTCCAGCCGTTAAATCAGTAAAGCTGTAATTACCACTAGAATCTGTAGTCGTACTGGTTTCACCTGCATCTTTAACTCCATCATTATCGCTATCAATAAAGATAGTCCAGCCAGCTAATCCCGCTTCACCGACATCTTTGACCCCATCACCATCACTGTCTTCAAATTTCTGTCCACTGATGCTACCGAGTTGGAAGTTACCGAAGTCAACGCCTGTAGCATTTGTACCACTCGTGGTAATGTTAATGTCGCTGGGATTAGTAGTGGTTTGTTGCCAACCTATTTGTTGAACTTCCCGGATGGTGTAATTTCCGGCACTTAAATTATCAAAGCTGTAGTCACCATTGGAGTCGGTAACGGTACTGGTTTCACCTGCATCTTTAACTCCATCATTATCGCTATCGATAAAGATAGTCCAGCCAGCTAATCCCGCTTCACCGACATCTTTGACCCCATCACCATCACTGTCTTCAAATTTCTGTCCACTGATGCTACCGAGTTGGAAGTTACCGAAGTCAACGCCTGTGGTATCTGTACCACTGGTAATATTAATCGCACTGGGATTAGTTGTAGTTTGTTCCCACCCTGATTGTTGAACTTCCCGGATGGTGTAATTTCCAACGGTTAAATCAGTAAAGCTGTAGTTACCACTAGAATCTGTGGTGGTGCTGGTTTCACCTGCATCTTTAACTCCGTCATTATCGCTATCGATAAAGATAGTCCAGCCAGCTAATCCCGCTTCACCTACATCTTTAACCCCATCGCCATCCGTATCTTCAAATTTCTGTCCACTGATGCTACCGAATTCTTCAACATTACCGAAATCAACGCCTGTAACAGTTGTATTGCTACCAATCGTGATTAGACTTGGATCAGTCGTTGTTTGAATAAGATCTTTTGGGGTTACCTGACGAACAAAATAGTCACCCGCTAAAACATCACCAAAGGAGTATGAGCCATTAACAGAAGTTGTCGTTGTGACTAACGAGTCTTTGGTTGGGTCAAATGCGCCTTCATTCGCCTCAAATACGCCGTCACCATCATCTAAAAATAATTTAACTGTGACGTTATCTAAATTCGGATCAGCACCTGCTTCGTCATCTCCATCTCCATTAAAATCCTCAAACACGCGACCCGAAATCGTCCCTTCCGGATCAATTCCCGCCACATCAGCAACGGCAAATTCCTCAAACCCGCCGTCTGAACTAACAAGCTTAGAAAATAGATACACATAAGTACTGCCTGTTGCTCCAGAAAAAGCGGTGTCAGGAATGTAAATCGAGGTATCAAACGAACTCGTTCCTGGTGTTAAACTAGCATCAAGCAGTACGGAACCGCCTAAATCAAAAACAGCTTGTCCATTATTTAAGGCACCAATCAGCGTCTGATTGCTTGGATCATACCCGCTTAGTGTGGCAGAATCGCCGAGAAACAGTCTAAACTCTTGTAGCGTAATCTCAGAAGCACTAGTCTTTTCATTCAAATCCAGGCGGATTTCGCGAAAGGTTTCTCCACCAATCGTCACCTGTGGCAGTTCAGACAATTGGAGCGATCGCGCTGACTTCACATCGGGTTGACTCACTGCTGCATCGGTGTTAAAGCCTTCTTCATCCGGTTTTGCTCTCAGTTTAAGAAACGAGTCATTGGTTCCCGCACCCGACGCTAAATCAGATCGAACGATATAAGCACCATTAACAAATCCTGCTGACTGATTTTGGGTTAAATCGAGAACCGAGTCTGTGAAAATATGGGGTTCAGCCGCTTCCCCAGTTTTCAAATCCGTAGCGGTTAATTGGAATGTGGCATTTGCCGAATCATCGGGATTCACATACCATTCGGTGACAATCTCCCCATTCTTTAGACCATCGAGATCTTTAGGACTTCCATCTTTAACCATCCAAGGTTCATGTCCTGATCCTGAATTGGATGACGCCAAAATCAAATCATCGGCTGTACCAAACTCACCATCAGCACCCGCTTCCAGATGTTGCACCTGCAATTTGACCACTGCACCTGGATCAAACCCTGTCGCAGTAATCGTAGCCGTTTCACCCGGTTGGTAATCTTGCTTATCGGTTACGACTATTGGCGTACTGGTTGTCTCTGCTTCAGCCGCGTCAATCTGGAATCGCTGAAACACGTTCTTTATCAATGAGTCAAAAACAGCTAGCGGTTCTTGAATGTCTGGAACAATCCCAGATAGATAGTCTAAGGGTGAGTTGGACGGCGTAGAAAGAGCAAATTCGCCTGTACCCAACTCATTATCAGGAACCGCGTCTAGTTCTAGATGGCGTGGCTCAAAAAACGGCTTGACCTGAGATAACAGCGAAAAAACTCGATTTAATCCAGGAGACAATAACCGAGGTGAAACTGTCTCGGTCAGCAATTCATATAGAGAAAGGAAGTCTAAATACTTAGTAGCAGTCATCATTTGAGTAACAATTAGCTCTGATTAACAACAGTGAGAATAAGCTGCACCTGATGGAAAGTATCTCAATCAGTCTTGAGAAAGACATCATACCCATTGCTGGGCGAGGGTTTGAACGTTATCACTTTTCAATATTTTTTTAGGCTGACTATACATTTCATCGCGCAATTAGCTAGACAATATATATCTATCTCATGGTTTTCAGAACTCATTTTAAGTCACTAAAATTATCTCTTCAGCAGATATTAAACGTATGATAACCAAACATGATATCCATTGACATGAAGATTCTGTAAACTTATGTCTAATTAATGTAACGAATTGATGAAGTTGGCTTTTCAGCCAACATGAAACGGTCTTGAAGATGTCGAGTGTACTTTTTACGAATTCTGCCATGGGAGCAAACCTGTCCCCTAGATAAAATCGTAAAAATTGGTAAAAGTTCGTGAAAATTCACCCTGACCTAGCTTGTATACCCAATCCGGGTTAACCACCCTCTTTATAAGTAGGAACAAGGCAACAAGCAATAGGCTTTCATCGACTAAGGGATCAAGGGGGTTCTCAAGGCGGATTGGGTATTACACAAAGATTGCGCTACTATCAATAAAAAAATGAGAACGTATGAATCAGTGTAAGCCTCAGAAAGTCTGCATTGTCACAGGTGGTAACTCAGGTGTAGGTTTGATGACTGCTTTTGGTCTCGCCCAATTTGGTCATCACGTATTCATCGCCTGTCGCTGTGCAAACAAAGCCGAGAAAGCTGTCAATTATATTCGCTCCTCCACCGGAAATCCTAACGTTGAGTTTTTGCCACTCGATTTAGCCTCCCTTGATTCAGTTCGTACATTTGTGAAACTGTTTCAGGACAGACAGCTTCCGCTGCATCTATTAGTGAATAATGCAGGTGTTTTCAATGCCAAAGGTACCACTCAAGAAGGATTTGAACTTATTTGGGGAATTAACTATCTGGGGCACTTTCTAGTGACAAATTTGCTCCTGGAAACGCTTCAACATTCAGCGCCAAGTCGCATTATCATGGTTGCCTCTGACTTAGCATTACGCCCCACTTCTATCAAATGGGAGCGTTTTGTCAGGAAGACACCCTTGAATTTTATAGAACTGTATGCCGTATCTAAATTGTGCTTATTGATACTGACTCAAGAACTGGCACGGCGCTTAGAGAATACTAACGTAACTGTTAATGCGATTCATCCCGGATTTGTGCAATCTAATATAACCTTAGGGCATCGCTTAAGCAAGTATTTAGGTATCGGTATTTCACCCCAAGAAAGTGCTTCGGGGTTGCTGACTTGTGCAACATCTCCTGATTTTGCAGAGGTAACGGGTAAGTTTTTTGATTATCAGCAGACCGAAATCGAACTTCCTGATCTGGCAAAAGATACTGAACTCGGTCAACAGTTGTGGGAACAGAGTAGCTTGTGGACAGGCTGTCATCAATACAATCTGAAAACACCCGCCCAACCTGAGACGTCGGTTGGACTTTTAGAACCCTATTCGCTGGCATTAAGTCCCTCTGAACTCGGTTCCCTTAGCCAAACTATTGTTGAAACTGTATTGCCCAACCCTCCGCTAAAGAACAAATTTTATCATTTTATTCACCTTTTGTTTAGACTCAGGATGGGGGCGATCCTTTTACTTGTTAATCAATTCCGCAAGCAAGAGTTTTATATGGAAAGGCATCTTGATTCAGACGCTGTTTGGGCGATCTGCCAAGATAAAAATTTACGACAGAAATTGAAGGAGTATTTGGGGGAAACGTTAGTCTTGTGGCGTTCAGAAATTTGGGTGAATTATCCCTCGCAACAACTGATTCCGTTTTGGCATCAAGATTCCTATCCCAATCTGCTTCAAGGCGAAGGTAAAACGATCAATGTCTACATTGCACTAACAGAGGTTAATGAACGGAATGGGTTTGAGTACATCCCTAATTTTCAACTCACTCCGGATGTCTCGGTTAAAATGAAAGACCCGTTTAGTGGCAATTGTTTGTTTAATTTGAAAGAAGACTTAGAACAGCAAGCCGTTCCTGTGGTTTTGCGTCCTGGAGAATTTGTTTTATTTACCGATCAACTTATGCATCGTTCGATTCGCAATATCAGTGGTCAAGTTCGGCTAGCCCTCACCCTGCGGCTTACTCAACCCTCTGTTCATATCGTCTCAAGCTACAGTCCTATTTACAGTAAGCCTGTCTTGTTGTGAGTCCTGCTAACATGAAATATACAGCAGTTTGCTCTGCTATACGGTACATTGTCGATCCCCCTAAATCCCCCATGGAAC
>CAKZMA010000969.1 GCA_937127375.1 uncultured Coleofasciculus sp.
TCTAGATTCGTTCTGTTCGTTCAACTTAATAACGGGTAACTTGATCTGATATGACCTATATTGCTATAAAAACGCTCAAACTCTAAACAATTGAGTAAACAGGAGGATTTAAATTTGTTAACTTACGTTAACGAAAACTTACAAATTATATCTTTCCTAAACAGATGTATTTTTTTGCATGATTTCAGCCACAATCCTAGAGAACTTGAATTACTATTTTTATCAATATCAAGATAGTGCTGTCACTCGTGAGGATGGTATAGATGTTAGACGTAGAACGATACTACCGAGTCTTAGACCTAGACCCTAGTGCCTCACCCGAGGAAGTCCACCAAGGGTATCTAGACATGACGTGGGTATGGCATCCTGACCGTTTTGTGGGTCATCCCCGTCTACAACAGAAAGCCCAGTACAAGTTACAAGAACTGAATGAAGCCCATGAATGTTTGCGTTATAAATCGGCGGCTAACGGTAGAAAAATGGGTCGTAAGTCAAAATACTCAGCCTCACCATCCCCAGGTTTATCCAAATCGCCAACCCAACGGAAGCCAGGAAAAAAGACTCCGCCAACGGTTAACACGAGTAAACCACCGATTCATTTTAAAGCCAATCCCATTGATGATTGGTTAGATTAAAATTAGGGAACAGGGAACAGGGAACAGGAAAAGGCAAATACCTATAACTCTTAACGCTCAATCAGCTCCGCAAAAGTGCAGCTTCTGGTTGATCTGTGAGTAACTCAATAATTTGATCGGTGTAGTTTTGAAACGCCGACAAACGCTTAATTTTTAGCCTACGTCCATCAGAATGATCAGTTACGCGATCGCGAGGTAAATCAATCGTCAGTTCCCCTTGAATTGTACCCGGTTGCGTCGTCAGCACATAGATACGTTGGGAGAGAAACACCGCTTCCCCTACATCATGGGTAATCATCAAAATCGTTGTACCCGTTTGTTGCCATAATTGCAGCAGGAATTGCTGCATGGCTTCGCGGGTTTGCACATCTAACGCGCCAAAGGGTTCATCCAGGAGTAAGACTTTCGGTTGACACGCTAACGCCCGCGCGATCGCGACTCGTTGTTTCATTCCCCCGGATAGTTCTTTGGGCAACGCTTTAGCAAACTTCGATAATCCCACAACTTCTAAATAATAGGATATCTGCTGCCGTCGTTGCGTTTTAGATAGTCCCTGTAACCTTAAACCAAATCCCACATTCTTGGCTACCGTCATCCAGGGATAGAGGGTATAACTTTGAAATACCATCCCTCGATCTGCACCGGGTCCAGTCACTCGCACGCCATCGACACAGATTTCACCTGCCGTTGGTTGATCCAACCCGGCAACTAGACGTAATAACGTCGATTTCCCTGAACCCGATGCACCAACTACACTCACAAATTCTCCCGATTCAATGTGCATGTTGATATCTTTAAGGGCAACCGTGACGCCCTTACGACTGGAGAATTGTTTATAAAGTTGAGAAACAGTTAATTTTGTATTTTTCATTTGTCATTGGTTATTAGTTGTTTCAATCCTTAATCTATAGTCCATTTACAGGATACTCGCAGCAACAATCTAAATAATAAATCGAAGCTTAGACCAATTAATCCAATAACAATGAGTCCAGCAAAAATTTGATCGGTTCTCAGAAACCGCTGCGCCACACTAATCCGGCGTCCCAATCCTTCAGTTGCTGCCACTAATTCTGCCACAATCACTAAATTCCAAGAGGCGGCAATATTGACCCGACAAGCATCGATAATACTGGGCAGAATAAAGGGGAAAATAACATTCAGTAAAACTTGATGGCGTTTTCCCCCTAACGTATAAGACGTTTCAATTAACTCCTTGGGGACAAACTTCACCGCATCCATGACCATCAGTGTATTAAAAAATAAAGTGCCGATAAAAATCAGCAAAATTTTCGGGGTTTCGCCAACACCAAAGTATAAAATGAGTAACGGAATAAAGGCTGGCGCAGGCATATACCGCACAATTCCAATAATCGGTTCCATTAGCGCCCGAATACTGGCAAAGGTTCCCATGAAAGTTCCCAAGGGAATCGAAATCAACGCGGCGAGGAGAAAACCACAGAGAACCCGAAATACACTTGCTACAATATCCTGGCGCAAATCGCCACTTGTCCAAAGTGACACAATCGCTTGCCAAACATTCTCTGGTGTCGGTAAAAACAGAGGCTCAACCCACCCCGAATGAGAAACTAGCCACCATAACCCAAACGGAATACCGATAGACAACACCATCAATGTCCAGGTCAAGGATTTGGGAATATCTTCGGCAATACGCCAAAATAGGGTAGGTTTCAGTGTTTGAGGAGAATATTTTACCTCTCTTGTACACAAATTTTCAGGAGTCCGAGTCATTAGGGTTTACCAGAAACGATTGGCTGTGATTATCTACATTATCTTCTTAGGTCAATACACAACGGGTTCTTGTGGATAAACATTCACAATAAATGACGACAAACCCGATTGTGTATGAGAGCAAATCAGCCCCGAATAGATTTAGGTTTTCTGGTTCTCAGCATAGGCTTTGACAAAGCGATCATCTAAAAGTTGATCCAAATCAGGGGCTTGTTCAATCAAACCCGTTTCTAGCAGAAATTTACTAATTTCTTCAGCCGCATAAGGCAGCGATGTCATGTCATTTCCCGGTTCAAACGCGGCTAAATTATCCTCGATACTAAAAATAGTCGTTCCAGCATCATAGTCCTTATATTCATCAACCGTAACTCCTGCTCGTTTGGCTAAAATCTGCAAAGATTTTTCCGAATTTTTATCCATAAAATCCAGCGTATTAAACCACGTATTGACTAAAGCTTGTACCGCTTTCGGGCGTTCCTCAAGCATTTGCCGACTCACAACCAGATGATCAGGAATTGCACCAGGAAAGTCTTTTGAACTAAACAACTCTTTACTCCCAGGACGTTCTAATGCCTTGGTTGTAAACGGCGCAAATACACCCACAGCATCCACCTGTCCGGCAACAAAGGCGGCGGCGGCTGCCCCTGTTTCTAAGGGTTTAATTTCCACATCATCTGGAGACAATCCAGCTTCTTCTAAACCCAATAGTAAAAGGAAATGATCAACTGTACCCTCTTCTATTGCAATCGTTTTCCCGGCTAAATCCTTGACCTCATCAATTTCTTCACGAACAATAATTTTGTCATTTCCGGTTGAATTATCATTGACCAAAACAATGACTTGATCTGAGCCAGCCGCAACAGAGCTAATCGTGTCATTTAAGGTTTGGGTATTGGCATCTAACTGACCTGCGGCTAGGGCATTAATTGAATCCAGATAACCATCAAACCATTTCAACTCAACGTTTACATCATTGGCGGCAAAGAGTTGTTCTTCCTCAGCAATTTGCCAGGGTAACCAACCGGGCCACGCACTGAATCCCATCTGAACGGCTGGTGTTGAAGGGGATTCAGAGGTGGAGACATCAGTAGCAGGAGTACAGCTAACCGCAATCGTTAAACTGACAAAAAATAAGGTAAACCAGGTAACAATAGTCCGAATTTTCATAGGTTAAAACTCAAAATTGAACACTTGGTCGGGGCAGTTTTAGTGACATTTGGGTAAACGAATAAAGGATAGTAGTGAAACCCACCCCTACACAATCAAAACTTTCTTAGTTAACCCGAACTAAGCGTATTTCTGTACGCTGTTGACGGGGATCTGTCGGCGGAATTCCAGACAGGGGTTGATTAAAGCCTTTGCCTTCTGCGACAAGGTTATGCTTAAGACCACGATTTTTGAGATAGTTCACGACAACTTGGGCACGTTTTTGACTCAAGGTTTGGTTCAGCGCTGCTGCCCCTGTTTTTGAGGTATGACCAATCACCCGCACGGCTAAAGTTTGGGGATTAAACTCCTGAATTTCAGTGGCTAACTGATTCAGGGTTTGTTGCCCTTGACTGGTTAATGTTGCTGAACCGACACCAAATTTAACTTCTCCTCGCACTTCTAAGTTGCCAATATCCGGTGCTGCAGTAATCTGTTGGGCGGAGACTTGCGGCACAGCGGCAACGGTTTCTCCCTTTCCAGAAAGTCGGTCTGCCAGTTCTGGATTATCGGCACGCACTAAGCTAATTAAGGTTTCGGTATTATTGGCGGCTTTGGTGAGAAACTGAGGTGAAAATAAGCTCTGGGGGGCTTGCGGAACATCATTTAATCGACCGGCTAAAACTAATACGGCGGCGGTGGAACCAATCCGTTTTTCTAGGATATTATCACTCATCCATTGCTGGGCTTCAGAGGCAGTAAAAAAGTCAATTCCCTGTAAAACGGCACTAGCTTCACTAGAAGATAATTCCCCATCTTCTGCGATTTGCGTTTTTAATTGGGAAGGTTCGCGAACATTCACATCAATCCGGCGATAGTAGGCTTCCAGTAATTCTGAAATTTTTTCCGGTTGAGATTCAATCAAACGATTAGATGCCACAATCACATCCACAATGGCTTGGGGTGCATCCTGACTGGATAAAACGACAGTATGTCCTTGTTTTTTGGCTTGGGTGACATAGGGTTCCCAAATCACCGCCACCGCCACATTCTGATTGGGATCTTGTAAAAGTTGCCACGCCTCAGACGCATCAGCAACTTTTTCGACTTGAAAATCAGCCAGCTTAAACGCCTCAAACTTGGTACTCAACACCAGCGCCAGGTACTCACTGGGGGTATCGCCTGCAAAGGTGAGGGTTAACTGTCGTCCTTGCGATCGCTCTTGCTCAACTAATCGCTTAAGATCTAAGAGTGACTTCAGGTTGGGATATTTCTTCGTATTCAGCACAACGGCATCAGCGCCTACCGTGCGGTCAATCAAGCCAATAATTTGTCCTTCGGGTTGTTGTTGCAGGAACTGATCTAATGTCGTGACTAATAAATCGGCTTTTCCCTGATTCAATAATTCAGCCCGTTTGGCTTGATCAAACTCATCTTGATACTCCAGTTTCAGCCCAACCTCTTCTAATGCCTCTTGAAACGGCTGACTGCGAAACGTGCTATAGCCGCTGAATGTATCTCCCAGAATTCTCAGTTCACCTTTGGCGGCTTTGGTTTGACTCTGACTTGACAGATTAGGAACTAGATCAGGTGCCGCCTTACTCAACACCCAAAGACCACCTCCAATCAGACCCAAGGTAGCGGCTAAAGCTAAAATCAGTACCAGCGGATTATCGCGTTTACTCATAACCTATAATCGACCTATTCTATTTCACTATGCTAGCGGTTGATTTATTGTACTTTATGTAACATTTTTGCGCGGGTTTCTGTAAAGTTATGGTTTTTACAGATGTCACCGCATCCATGAATCAACCCCGACGCCGTAGGTCTATTCTCACTCAAGCTCTCAACCCCCATTGGTTTTTTAGTGGACACCTGCAAGTTTCTCTCTAAATTTTGGCAGATTCAATGGGGAAAAGTCAGGAATAAAGCACGGATTAGCTCGGAATAAGTCAGGCTCTCACTTAAGATGGCTCATGTCAATTCAGATAAATGTCACGCGGCTTAATCCTAAATCGGTTGAGCAACAAAGGCTTATTTCTGTGACATTCAGACTAAGATAGTTCTACGCTCATTGGAGAATTTTTTCATGAATGCCTATTTCGCTTTAATTATTTCGATTATGATTGGTATCGGTGGGCAACTAAGCCTTAAAGCTGGCGCTATGCAGGGTATTGGCAATAAGCTTTTCTTTCTTCAGCCCTACATTATTGTGGGATTATCGTCTTATTTCTGTGCTTCTCTTTTCTATATCTTTGCCCTTAGGGAAATCCCTGTTTCTGTGGCTTTTCCCAGCGTTTCAATTAGTTATGTAGCGGTGGCTTTTCTAGCTCACCTAATTTGGGGGGAACCGTTTGGTATCAGACAGGTTATCGCCCTAGTACTGATTGGTCTGGGAATATACACATTAAATCATTCATCTTAGACAACGGTTAAAAACTGCACCCAAAGATAGTTACATTAAGTATTGTTAGAGTTTGTCCAGCAGTGGTAGTAATTGTGAATACCAAGAAGGGACATTAAACACGTCCCTAATCATCTGTTTGTTCAAAAACCTCAATGTTACCCTTTGGGTGCGAAAAATGGGTTAAATATCGCGTTCGCTCAATTCACGAGTCATGTAGTCGAATGGCTGATCCACAAATGCCGTATTAGCAACTCCAGTGGCGGCGACTTGTTCTTTCAGGATATCTTTCATAATTTGAATACCGCGAACAGTCGGAGCGATGGGAACCCCCAACGAATTGTAGGTTTCCCGTAACCCTTGCAAGACTCGTTCGTCTAGGACATCCATACTCCCGGCAACCAGTGCATAACTGGCATAGCGGAGATAATAGTCCATATCCCGCAGACAAGCCGCATAGCGACGAGTCGTGTAAGCATTACCACCCGGACGAATCAGTTCCGGGACGTCTTCAAAGAGTTGCGATCCTGCCTGCTTGACAATTGAGGCGGCGTTGGCATTAATCACTGCTGCTGCCATGATTCGGGCTGTACCACTGTCAAAGTAAGATTTGAGTAAATCGATCGCATCGCGATCGAGGTAACGACCAGTAGTGTCGTAATTTCTAATCAGGCTTGTAATCGCATCCCGCATGAGTCGGCTCTCCCAATCTATATATCTTTATCTATTTATATTGCCAGTTATTGCGACGCTCTCATCAAAAGTCTCTGGAATGAGAATTCCTGCACCATTCTTGATCACATAAGCTGGACTGCCCAAATATTGCTCCCAAAGCAACTTGGCTTATCTGCACTAGAATACGTCATTGTTGAGCGGATTGACAAATAGGGGACGGGCAATCCTTATCATTTTGTAATATTTAATACAATTTAATCTTTTTCTTAGGATATCAAGGATCAGGAAATGAGATTCTGTAACTTTGGATACAAAAGCTCCCTCAACCTCTCCCTAGGATGAGTCAGATGAACAGGAGACAGGTTTCAAGCCCAATCAGGTTGTTGAGGTAAACCTGAGATGGTACGATAACGGCTCCCCGGCTTAGGGAAAAAGTTCGCACCCAACTGTATCTTGTCTCGTTTCTCACACGCAGGAGGCAAGCTGATCGGGTCTACCCGTGTTTCCATCTCCTGCCATTATCAACCGTATCGTTTCCTCATCTCATGTCTAGTTGGTTTGTGCGACACTTGATTCCTAAGTTCCCCCGTCGTCCTAAGCGTCAGGTTTAGGACAGACACCACCGTCTGTCGAGGTCGGTGAGAACTACAACTGCCCCACCGTTATTTGAACTTTTCTAAACAATAGCCCACTTGACAAAAGGAGTCATTCATGCCAGAAACGCCACAAGAAGTCTTGAAAATGATTCAAGATCAAGACATTAAGATTATTGACCTCAAATTCATTGATATGCCAGGGATCTGGCAGCACTGCTCGTTTTACTATGATCAAATTGACGAAAGTGCTTTTGAAGATGGGGTAGCGTTCGACGGGTCAAGTATTCGCGGTTGGAAAGCCATTAACGAATCGGACATGTCAATGGTTCCCGATCCGAAAACGGCTTGGATCGACCCATTCATGAAAGAAAAAACCTTGAGCATGATCTGCTCGATTAAAGAACCCCGCACGGGTGAATGGTACAGCCGTGATCCCCGCACCATCGCCCAGAAAGCACTGGACTTTTTGAAGTCCACCGGAATTGGCGATATTACCTTTTTTGGTCCAGAAGCTGAGTTCTTTATCTTCGAGGATGTTCGCTTTGATCAAACAGAGAGCAAAGGGTTCTACTACGTAGATAGCGTGGAAGGGCGTTGGAATTCTGGACGGGAAGAAGCTGGCGGTAACCTGGGATATAAACCGCGTTACAAAGAAGGATATTTCCCCGTCTCGCCTACGGATACGATGCAAGACATGCGTACCGAAATGCTGCTCACCATGGCTCAATGTGGTGTGCCAATTGAAAAGCATCACCACGAAGTTGCCTCTGGGGGACAGAACGAACTCGGTGTCCGTTTTGCACCAATAGTGGAAGCCGGTGACTTCTTGATGGTGTACAAATATGTGGTTAAAAACGTCGCCAAGAAGTATGGCAAAACTGCCACCTTTATGCCCAAGCCAATATTTAACGACAATGGTTCTGGGATGCACACTCACCAGTCCATCTGGAAGGATGGGAAGCCCCTGTTCTATGGCGATGGCTACGCTGGGTTGAGCAAGATGGCGCTGCATTACATCGGCGGTTTACTCAGACACGCCCCCGCTTTATTAGCCCTCACCAACCCAACAACAAACTCCTACAAGCGCTTGGTTCCAG
Organism: uncultured Coleofasciculus sp.; assembly: GCA_937127375.1. Lineage (GTDB taxonomy): Bacteria > Cyanobacteriota > Cyanobacteriia > Cyanobacteriales > Coleofasciculaceae > Coleofasciculus. The sequence continues at coordinate 8,303 of CAKZMA010000969.1, forward strand.
GGTTTGAAGCACCTGTGAACTTGGCTTACTCCCAAGGAAACCGTTCCGCCTCCATCCGGATTCCCCTGTCTGGTGACAATCCCAAGGCGAAGCGGATGGAATTCCGTTGTCCTGATGCGACCTGTAATCCCTATATTGCCTTTGCGGCGATGTTGTGTGCAGGTTTGGATGGGATTAAGAATGAAATTGATCCGGGCGAACCGTTGGATGTGGATATTTATGACCTCTCACCCGAGGAATTGAGCAAAATCCCATCAACTCCTGGTTCTCTGGAAGCGGCTTTAGAGCATTTGGAGAAGGATCATACCTTCTTAACCAGTACAGGGGTCTTCACCGAAGACTTTATCGATAACTGGATTGCCTACAAACTCGACAATGAGATCAACCCGATGCGGTTGCGTCCTCATCCCTATGAGTTTTCCCTCTACTATGATGTCTAGTCTCAGCCAATAGCACAAAATGACCAAAAAAGCCATCCTGACCGGGTGGCTTTTTTCTGCCTGTA
>CAKZMA010000970.1 GCA_937127375.1 uncultured Coleofasciculus sp.
TTAACTTTTTTCCTACTAGTAAACAATCTGGTGTAATAGGACAAACTAAAATTACCTCAGGTTCAAATTCTTTTATTACTTTCTGATTGGCTATAGGCAGCAAGTCAAGTAACTGCAAATTTAAAGCGCTGCTGAGAGGATTAATCAGTTTTCCCAGTCGATTATTTAGACTGGACAAATACTGATTTTGAAAAGAAATAGCTCTGTTTTGAAATGGATGTGCTGGAGGTGAATTCTTTAAATATATAGTTGGCGTGAATTGAAGTAATAGTTCAGGTGGATAATTCTCAAATAAATTAAATAGAGTTGGGTTAGCACTCTTGCCTTCCTTACTAAAGCTTAATGTTAGTTCACTAACTATCAGAAGACGAGGTAAATCAGTGATCATTCTTTCTAACTAAACTTGTTTTTATTAAAGGGGGTAAATTTTTAGCAATCGTCATAATAATTTAGCCAATCTCCTAGCACCGTTTGACACTCAAATCCTAAGAGCATTGGTTATCCTTTTGCAGGATGATAGGAGTGAACATAATCCGCATCAACCGAAAAATCCTATATAAGCCTATCCGACCAAGCAGCAACAATCTCGACAAAAATAGAGTCGAGTGACTGAGTGACAGACCAACTAGGATAATGCTCCCTGATCTTCCGTAAGTCACTATAGTAACAAATATGATCGCCATCCCGGTTCCTGTCCACATATTCATACCGCATCTTCTTTCCAGTAATGGCAGTAACTTGCTCAAACGCCTCTAATATTGAGCAATTGTTGTCTTTTCCCCCTCCCAGATTATAAACTTCACCGCAGCGAGGTGTCTGGATAAACTCCTCAATGAAGCGAGCCACGTCATAGGAGTGGATATTATCCCGTACTTGTTTACCTTTGTAACCAAATACTTTATAGGGGCAACCCTCTAGGTTGCACTTGACTAGGTAGCTCAGAAATCCGTGCAGCTCCACACCCGCATGATTAGGACCCGTTAAACAGCCACCCCGCAGACAGCAGGTTTTTAAGCCAAAGTAGCGACCATACTCCTGCACCATAATATCAGCCGCAAGTTTAGAGGCTCCAAACAACGAGTGCTTGGATTGGTCGATGCGGAACGATTCCGGGATACCCTGCTGATAGTGGGGATCAGCATAGTCCCAGCGTGTTTCTAACTCTACCATGGGAATCTCATTAGGGGCGTCACCATATACTTTATTCGTGGAAAGATAGACAAAGGGCGCTTCTGGAGTAAACTGGCGAGTGGCTTCCAAGAGATTCAATGTCCCCACCGCATTGATGTCAAAATCATCAAAGGGAATTTTAGCCGCAAAATCATGACTAGGTTGTGCTGCCGCATGGACGATCGCATCCGGTCTGATACTCTCAGCTAAGTCTAGAATACCACTGCGATCGCGAATATCTAACTCATGATGGACAAAGCCTTTAATCTGTGACTGTAGACGCTGTTGATTCCAGCGCGTATCGCCCAGATAGCCGAAGAAAACTGCTCTGGAGTTATTATCGATACCGTAAATCTGCCAACCGAGTCCGAGTTGGGCAAAATGTAGGCAAACCTCCGAACCAATGAGTCCTGATGAGCCGGTGACGAGCAGTTTTGGCATTAAATGCTTCTCTCGAAAAATTGATGCAATTTCTGGTCTGATGTGGCAAAGCGGTAGGAGCGCAAGCCTGGGTTATCTACATTTGGGTGTACTTTACATGATGATCAACCGCTATAACTTGACAAGATAACTAGGTTCTGCTATTCACCGTTAGACTAGAGACTATTTAGGGAGTTTTCTGAGGATAATTGTTATATCGAGTTCGTAACTATAAGATACATATTAACTGCTCTCAGGTCAGAATAAAATATTAACGATTACGTCTTACTTCTCCAATACCTGACGATAGAGTTCAACATATCGCTGAACTTGGAGTTTTATGGAATATTCTTGAGTGGCGATCGCACAGCAGTTTTGAGCCATGGCAGTACGTAGGTTGTTATCTTCCAGTAACTCCACAATACCATTACAGAAATCTGGGATATTTTCTGGTTCGGCTAAGTAACCTGTAACTCCTGGACGTACCAAGTCAGGAACACCACCAACTTTGAAGGAAACCATTGGAGTTCCACAAGCCATACTCTCTTGTAGCACTAAAGGCAGGTTATCAGCACGAGAAGGAAAAATAAACAGGTCAGCCGCTGAATAGGCAATGGCTTTAAGGTGATCGCTGCTAACATAGCCTAAATTAAAAGTTGGCATTTTTACAGATTCTGAGATGGCTTCACCGCCATCACCGATAGTCAGCAGAACGGTTTCCGCCTTGAGAGATTGAGGTAAACTAGAAAGAGCTTTCAGTAGAACATCACTTCCCTTTCGGGTATCTGTCAAAGTTTGTGAACCAAACATGAGAACTTTTTTGTGAGTCGGAATGCCGAGTAGAGAACAAGCCTGTTGATGGTCTAGTGGCTTATAGATTTCAGTATTAATACCATTGGGAATGTGATGAATTGGGAAGTGATTAAGCATGCTTTGTTGAGCTTGCTCATATAGCCAAAGACTGAGAGTTACGATAGTTAGATTAGATCGGCTATAGACCCACTTTTTCAGCTTCCACTCTAGGCGCGTATTATCTCTGTGGATAGCTGGGTAGGTTTCTGGGTAAGGACATTGACCGCAGCCGATTTTCCAGCGATCGCAGTCGTAGCTGTAGATACAATGTCCAGTAAAACTCCACATGTCATGGAGAGTGAAGATAGCGGGTTTCTTTTCAGTTAATCGAGGAATTCCTAGATAGTTAAAGTATCCAGTATGTAAGTTATGAAAATTAAGGATATCTGCTTTTTGATAGAATTCATGCTGAGGAATATTGAAGGTGCTAATCAGGTGCAGATAGTTAAGACCAAGATGCCAAGCGAAGCGAAAAAGTTGATTTTCTATCAGGTGCTGACGCGGAACAGCAGCCACGCGATCGCTGCTAGTTCTCACTTCCCCAACTAGCAATCGCGAGTCAACGC
>CAKZMA010000971.1 GCA_937127375.1 uncultured Coleofasciculus sp.
TTTCCCCAGTAGGGGCGGGTTTAGGACTTTCATTATTGCCATTGATGATCAACTTTATTCAAAACCCGCCCTGACCGAGTGGCTCTTGTCCCTAACCCCATAAGCACCTATTTCAACACAATCATTTGATTGGTTTGGGCTGATTGGCAAGCAGCGTCTCCAACCTGAAGCGCATATAAACTGGCTTCACTCGACACATACAGAGACTTTCCATCCACCAGATGATCCAATACCATTTGCGTATCTTGAACAAATAAACCGCGACGCCCTGCTACAGTGATGGGTTGTTCTTCCTCACCGCGAATTAATTTACCTTGATCGCTCTCAAATACCAACGTACCTCGATCACCGTGGACTTCAAACGTCCGCAACCTCTGCCAAAATACGTCTCCTTTACCATAGGTGACGTGGGCAATTAAACCTTTGGCAAACTGTAATTGAGCCGTACATAGACAGGCACTATAATAGTTTGAGTGCTGCCAAAACTGAGCATTACAGCTAACGGTTGCGACGTTGCCAAATAAATTAGTAAATCGATGGATGTGGGGTAATGCGGCTTTAAAGGGAAAGCCAAATAAGTCCCGATGGTATGTCCAACGCTGCGGTGCTGGATGTTTCGGCACAATTGTGACATATCGGGTATAAAAAGGAGTGCCAATCTCTGGTAATGATTGCTGTAAGGCTTGATGTAAGCCGCCTAATAGCTCAATATGTTCCACATGTAGGAGTTTGCGTTGAGCTTGAGCAAGGGCAATTAGGGATTCGGCTTCTGTCGGATCAAGGGAAATCGGATATTCGACAACAACATGCTTCCCTGCGGTTAAAGCCGCCCTGACAATCGCCCCATGATCGCGATTAATTGTACAAACAAAGACTAAATCCACATCCGGATGTGCTACCACTTGTTGCCAAGACTCGACAGCGCTAGTTTGGTGACGTTGTACAAAGTCTTGCACCGTTTCGGGGGTATGCCCACTGACAACCACAAGCTGCGATCGCGCATCCGCCTGTAAGGTTTGCGCCCGCTGGTTGGCAGCGTATCCAGTCCCGACGATACCAGCCCTAATGGGCAGTTGATCAATCATTTGTGAATGAGTCCTCGCTTCAAAATCCCCCTATTCAGCGACTATAAACCAATAGCTTTCTGGTTATTTTACCTTATTTTGCTTTCTCGAAGACTCTTTTTTCAACAAAGCACCAAATCCAAGAGCGACACCTGAACCGAGGATAGTCAAGGGTTCGGGAACTGGTTCGCTAGTGCCTACTTTGATTTGATACGCAAGGTTAGAGCGAGTCGGTTGATCTCCAGTCCAATCGAAGCTGACTGTACCCGTCAGCGTAAACGGTGCTGAGATATCTTCAACCAACACATAGTCTACATCGTCACTATCGTCATCACTTGGAGCAGAAAAGGTATTCAAACTATCAATATTAAGCCGTACATTGCTGTTGGCTGTTTCTTTGGTACGAATATATATCGTATCAATTGGATCGCTAAAAGCTTGGCTGCTTAGTAGTGTTCCACCAACGTTATAGTTGACTGTTGAGCCAGTATACTCCAGTGTGAAATCATAGACTGTACCATTCCCCCAGACAAACTGAGCGGATTGCACAGGAGTCCCAGCTTTATCATTAATCCCTAACTCTCGCTCAGCAGGGTTCAAACTGTTATTACCAATTCGCCCTTCCGCCACGAAGACTTCGGTAAATTCCCCACTATCAATTAACCCATCGAACTGGTCATCGGTAAAGTCAGGTAGACTCGTGACTGTAGCGGCACTGGCAACACCCGAAACGAGAGACAGACCCACAGTGGCTAAACCAACGCCTAAAGCAACTCCAGCCGTTCGGAACGAAAATTTTGAGTAGATGCTATTCATAGTTACACCCCGTATATGTACTTACCTAACAGTATAATTCTCTCAAGAGAGAATTTCTGTGAAGTGTTGATGAAGTAAGATCCAAATCCTAGCGCAAAATCCATAGTTATGTTAAGTCAACAAAAATTGTCAATATTTTTTAAGTAGGGTCGCATTTTCATGCCAGCCAATAAGGAAAAACTGGAGCATTGTCTATAGTTATTCTCAATTAGCTAGACAGATGTTAGCTGAATATCCCAGAATCAACCCAATAGAGGCTGTTGGGAAAAAAAAGCATTAGGAGAGTTGATATCTAAGTAGTTTCTTGCGGTTGAACTTAACTCTAATGGCACTGAAAAGCGTGCATTTTTGGCTCGCCGAAACTCTTGATATAGCGTAGGGTGGGCATTGCCCACCAACATACCAGTCAATACCATTCAACTTAACTCCCCTCGCCCAAACGATATCCCTTCCCGTATACCGTGTGAATCAATGGGGCTTCACCAGGAGCCTCTATTTTTCGGCGTAACAAGCGCACTAAAGCCGCTAAGACATTACTACTAGGTTGTTCTTCATCCTGCCACAACTGCTGATAAATTTCCCCATGAGTCAACAGTTGACCCGAATGACGCATAAAATAGTCCAGAAGCTGAGTTTCTTTTTCTGAGAGTTCAATTAATCGTCCATTGCGATAGGCGAGTTGATTGTCCACATCCAGTTCTAAAGAAGCGACACGCAACCGAACAGGCGCATTGGTTTCCGTCGCCATTGAACGCCGCAGCAAGGCGCGAACCCGAGCCAGTAATTCTCGCAATTCAAAGGGTTTAACTAAATAATCATCCGCCCCTGCATCCAATCCCATCACCCGATCATCAAGGGTGTCTTTAGCCGTAAGGAAGAGAACCGGCGTCGTTTTCCCTTGCGATCGCAACTGTTGACAAAGCTCTAACCCCGACTGATGCGGTAACATCCAATCTAGTATAAGTAAGTCATAGTCGCTTTGCATGGCTAACTGGCGTCCCGACTGTCCCTCATACGCCACATCAACCTCGTATCCCTCGCGTTTCAGGACTCGGCTTAAAGGATCGGTGAGTTCAACTTCATCATCAACCAACAGAATACGCATTATTTGTCATTCGTCATTTGTCATTCGTCAGGAATAACAGGGAATAGGGAATAGGGAATAGGGAATAGGGAATAGGGAACAAGGTAAGGTAGAGTTTTGAGTTAACTTCCCCAGCTTCCCCAGCTTCCCCAGCTCC
>CAKZMA010000972.1 GCA_937127375.1 uncultured Coleofasciculus sp.
GGGGATTTAGGGGGATCGACAATGTACCGCATAGCAGAGCAAACTGCTGTAATTACTGCGTTGGAAGTATCTAAACCAAGCCTTTCAGACAAAGACAGCAGAAAGCCTGATCACACTGTTTTCTTAAACTGAAGTTCCCCATGTACACATGTACTGTATCCAGGCTAAAGCCTTATACCATAGGGGTTTGAGCGCTCAAACCCCTCAAAATTTGTACCCATGTAGAGCGACGGCTCGACTGAGCGCTCACTGAACGTCTAAAAAATCGCGCAAAGCCGCACGGTGAGGCAGTTTTGATTTTTTAGCTGGGGGAACTTCAGTTTAACTAACAACGCAGCCACTCAAAAAGCGAACCCCCCAGAAAAGAGGAGAAAGAAGAAAAGCCAGCCGGGGGAGCAATGATGTAGAAACATAAAGATTACTTAAGATTTATTATTACCTAACCTTTATGTTGAAAATGCCTGTATTATTTACGCAAGAAGTAAAATCGGAGCAAAAAACGCCCCAATTTTATTCTAAACATGATTGATTGTCCGTAAATTACTTGAAGCTGAGTCCGTTTTTATCGCACCCTGTTGGTATTGGACGTGTTGGAACAAAGCATGAGACGGCTACGTAAGTTCCTAAATCTGACAATGAGTGATCGCCTGCTGTTGCTCCGCGCTCTGTTTTTGCTGGGCGCAATCAGGTTGGGGTTGAAATTGCTGCCGTTTCAGACTTTGCGCCGCCTTCTGGCAAGGATGGCTCAACCAGCAGGGAGGTTGCAGGCGGTAGGAAAGACGTCTGTAGATAACGTGGCTTGGGCGGTGATGGTAGCAAGCCATTACATACCAGGAGCGAGATGTTTGGCTCAGGCTTTGGCGATACAGGTGTTGCTGGAGCGACGGGGTTATCCAACTCAGCTTCGCATTGGTTTTACCAGGAGTAAGGGAGGGCAGATGTCAGCTCATGCTTGGGTGGAATGTGAGGGGCGAGTAGTAATTGGTGGTATGGGAAATATGATTCGCTATATTCCTGTGCCAATTCAGAAGGTGGAAGGCGATGAGAAGAATCGCTGGTATCTATTTTCTTGAATGCAGGCTGTTAATGCTAACAAATTAGTAATAATAGATGGAGATTTTGACATGAATAACCCACAAAATATGTCCAAAGGTATGACACCTAATCTGCCTTTATGGTCTTATCAAGTGCAGCAGAACTCCAAGTTAGTTGTTAAGACGCGGAAAGGTTTGGAAGTTCATCTGATTACCCGTGCTTTAAAGAATGAGGCGTTTAAACAGGAGTTGTTGGCTAATCCGAAGGCAGTGGTAGAACAGGAACTGGGAACGAAGCTGCCAGAGGAGCTTGAGATGAATGTTCTTGAGGAAACTGAAGATACCCTTTATATGGTGTTGCCCTGCAATCCTTATGAAGGGATGTCGGAGGAAGAGTTGAAAGGTTCTGTAGGGATGAGTTATGAGGATGTTGCTCAGTGGGTTTTGGAGAAACAAAGGAATGCTTTATTGGATGAAGATAGCAGTGTAGCAATGATTGCAAAAATTTGGAATAATCAGGCATTTAAGCAGAATTTGCTCGATAATCCAATTAAGGTCATTGAGCAAGAGCTAGGTAAGATAGTTCCCGAAGATATCAAAATTAAAGTTTTTATAGAAACGCCAAGCATCGTTTATTTTGTTTTGCCTAACCTTGGAGATAACTTTGATAACTTGGATTTAGAGAGTGAACAAGAGTTGAACGATTTAATGTTTGTCAATCAGGTTCAGTTAACTTTAGGTCTATAATAAGTTTAAAAAAACCAATAAATCGGTTTAGTCAACTGTTGTAGACTGTATAGTGGGAACATATCAGGTTAATAAATATCTTACATAGTAGGTTTTGGCAGGCAAACCTAGTGAACTCCAATATGGGGCAAGCTTTGGTTTTCGTTCCTTGACCCAGCCTGCAAACTTGATATGCTCTCACCCGGTTTTTTTTCCGAAAATGGCTTATAAATAGATTTCTTTAGCAATGACTTACTTAATTTTATAAAAAACTAAATGTTAACTAATAATTCTTGCAGCAAAAAAACAAATGATCAGCTAAACCTTATTTGTCTTTCGTTCCTTACTCCTTCATTCTAGAATAGAGAATTACTCACAAACTTCTGCTACTTGGCACTATAGCAATCCTATTTGAGTCATGTCCAAAAATCTGATAATTTTCGGGAATGGGGAATGGGAAATAGTTTCAATACTTTTTTCTATTTTTTGATTTTTCACAACCTATTTAGGATTGCTATAGTGAGCTAAGGGATATCTTGTGACAAGGACTAAAAATGCAACTAACGAAAAAAGAATTGATCCAAATTACAGATAAATCTTTGACTCTTGCTGAACGACTTAGTTCTGAATCTTCTTTTTATGAGATTAAAGATAATGAAGCTTTAGTCAACTCTAGACTTGAACAATGGTGTAAGGTTGTAACCCAGGGTGACTGGAAACAATTTGAGAAGCGTCTAGCCTGGGATGGTCTTAATTTAAGTAAAGTTCGCCGCGCACTTGGAGGTATTCATATAAGCGAGGATTGGCAGCTTCCAGCTTGGACTGAGACATTAAATGAATGTTTAAAAGTAGCTAGTTTAGTTGGCTTAGAATCATTAGAAAATGAAAAAATTAAGCACAACCGTTTTATAGATCCCCAAAAACCTCTGCCTTTTGAAGAAGTATTTTTACCGTTTGTTTATGTAGCCAGAACAAAGTTAGAAAAACAAGTTGGCTCATTATTTAATAGGCTTTCTGAGTCTGCACATATTAATCTTGAGCGCAATCTTATAGAATACTTAGTTGAACTTTGTGCTTGGTCAATGAATCTAGAGTTCTCAGTGTTTTGTGCTACAAAAGAAACTAGGCTTCTTGTGGATTCATTAGATAATTTGAACAATGTCCATTCTAAACAGCATTATCAAGACTTCATCAAGAGTATGCTTGAGTGCAAACTACTGGATTTTTTTCGGGAATATCCGGTGTTAGCTCGGTTAGTAATTACGGTAATTGATTTTTGGGTAGATGGAAACGCAGAATTGCTGAAACGCTTAGAATCTGACTGGTTTGAAATCCAGAAAATATTTCAGGCTGGCAAGGAATTAGGTCAAGTTCTTGAGATACAACCCAATCTCTCTGATCGTCACCATAATGGACGCTCCGTTACTGCCGTAACCTTTGCATCAGGTTTGAATCTGGTTTATAAACCTAAAAATTTAAAATTAGAACAAGCTTATATAAAATTAATAGACTGGCTAAATAAATACGGTGTACCTTTACCTTTTAAGTTATTTAAGGTATTAGACTGCTCAACCTATGGCTGGATAGAATTTGTTGAAGCTTTGCCTTGTAAAAACGAAGATCAAGTCAAACGATATTATCAGCGATCAGGAATGTTGCTATGTTTAGTAAATATATTAGGTGGAAAAGATTTGCATTATAAAAATATTATTGCTTCTGGCGAATACCCAGTTCTAATTGATCTGGAGACGCTGATGCATCCTTTAGCTCAAGAAATGAATTTAGACTCTACTAATAAAAATGAGTCGTTAAAAAATGATTTATTTGGGCATTCTGTCCTCGATACAGGCTTATTACCTCGGTGGCAATCTCGATCTAGCGGTTTTAAATATGACGCAAGTGGGTTTGGGGGTTTTAGACAACGGGGTGGTTTTTTTCGAGTACCGAAATGGCGCAACATTAACACAGACAAGATGACCCTAGGTTCTGAAAATATAACAATTGAATGCTTTAATAATATACCTTCACTGAATGGAGAAAATTTGTTGATTAGTAATTATTTGGAAGAAATAATTGACGGTTTTCGGCAGATGTATGAATTTTTGATGAAAAATCATAAAAAAATATTAGATTCCAATAGTCCATTGACTTGTTTTGCTGAGCAATCAGTACGTTTCATTTTTCGTTCTACGAGAGTTTATAAGCTTGCATTAAATTCAACACTTAAACCTAAATTTTTGCAGGATGGTATTGAAAGAAGTATTCAGCTTGATATTATTAGCAGACCGATGCTTGTGTCAGATATTAAGCCTCACGATTGGGCTATTTTTCATGAAGAAAAAAAAGCTTTGGAGCAACTTGATATTCCGGTATTTGCAGCGTTTACAAATGCTAATTATTTATTAATCACGCCCAATATAAAAGTAGAAAAATATTTTAAATATCCAAGTTTTTTCCTTGTTTGTAAACGATTATCGAGTCTTAATTTTCAAGATTTAGAGAAACAAATAAGTAGAATACGAGATTCTATTGTTTAATAAGTATCATTGTAATACAGATATTGATTTAACAATTATCATTAATATTAATTTTATCCCACTCAATATTTACATCTAAAATAAAATAAAATTCAAGCATTACAGGAAAATTTATATGATAAATTTATCTCATGCCCTTATCGGTATATCTCTAGCAACAATAGGCTCAGATTGGATTATCAATGCTAGAGAACAACTAAGTAGTGCTACCGAATTGGAATGGCAGCATAGTTTAGCCACACTTGAATGGCATCGACTATTTCCGCTGCTTTTCTATTCTCTGAAGGTTAATGGTTTGACTAACACAGTACCATCCTCTTATCTCATTAAATTGCAAACAGCATATAAACAGACTCGCCAAACCAATGCTGATAGACGATTTATGCTAGTTCGTATTTTGTGGCGTATGGAAGAGTGTAATTTGCATCCGATACTTTGGAAAGGGATGGTACTGGCTGACAACTTCTACCCTGACCCTGGTACTCGACCTATGACGGATATCGACTTTGCGATTGCCCCCGAAGAAAAGGACAAAGCCAGAGAAATCTTTGAATCATTGGGATTTGAGCCGCAAATCGAGCCTTATGTCAACGAGCAAACTTGTGATGCCACCTATTTTGCTAACCCGATGGGGGTTGTGTGTGATGTTCACCACCGCGTCCGGTTATTTGAAGGCAAAGAGTCAATGAACCTAACCGTTGACATCAAACCCCAGCGCATGAGCATACCCAGCTTAAGAATACTAGAACCCAACGCCATGGTGGTTCATCTCATCGTCCATCTGGATGGACATCGCCCGAAAACGGGTCTGATGCTGCAATGGATACTGGATTTAGCGTTTGTCTTCCGCAAATGGGGAGACTTACTTGAACCCGAACGACTAGAAAAACTCATACCAGCTAAAACCCATTGGGTTACTCTCTTTCGCATCATTCGCTTCCTTGAACAGGAATTCGACCAAACACCCCCCGCTTGCCTAGCACAAGCCGCCCAAAACGTTGAACCCTTTACCCTAGAAGAAATTCTTAGGCAGCGCCGATTAGCATTATGGGGCTTACCCCGTCCCCGTGGGTGGCTGCGGCTCGGTGCCAGTAAAATTGGCGTCCAGTTACGTCACCGTCGCCCCACAGTTGAGGCAAGTGATTTAATTCTATGGTTCACAGACGCGGTTAAGAACCGACGAACTCACAACCAACCCATTTCCCAGATAGTTGGCGATGTAGCCCTAGAAAATAAATAAAGCTTTATGACTACTGTAACCCAAGCCTCTACTCCAGCCTCAGCCGCAGTAATCCCCCCAGAAACCAAGCTAATTCTTTGCTGCTGTCGCGCCGCCATAGACACCACAACCACACAGCGAATTAAACTGAAGTTCCCCCCATACAGATGTACTGCACCCAGACTAAAGCCTTATACCGTAATGGTTTGAACGCTCAAGATCCTTAAAAATCGTACCCATGTAGGGCGGCTAAAAAATCGCGGAAAGCCGCACGGTGAGGCAGTTTTGATTTTTTGTCTGGGGGAACTTCAGCTTAAAACAAAAAGTAGCGCTGTGCCATGGGTAAACTCTTAGCTGGTTCGCAAATTAACAATTCTCCATCTGCCCTAACTTGAT
>CAKZMA010000973.1 GCA_937127375.1 uncultured Coleofasciculus sp.
GGTTTCGGGAACGTAAAGTTAAAAATCGCTTGGTTGTACCGCCAGAGAATAAGTAATTGCTCCTACGTAAGATCCCCGACTTCTTCAAGAAGTCGGGGATCTGTCTGTCGTACCTCGCTGACTTGAAAAGCGCTGTAAATGCATGACAGCTTAGGGGAGATGGCAATTGAGATTGCATATTAACTGATGTTTTCCGTAATTTCACGGTTTCTCTAATCAGTCAGCATAAATCATACTATAGATAGATGTTAAACAAAAAATCCGTAATCATACATAAAGCCACGGTAAGTGTATCGATTTAATCAACTCGCCAAAGTTCTGTAAAAAATAATACATTTCATTATGAAAATCCCTCAAATCCTTATCGTTGAAGATGAAATCATATTAGCTCGCACAATTTCCTTAACAATTGAGAACTTAGGGTATCAAGTCGCCGGAATTGCTGATTCAGGTGAAGAGGCAATTCAAATCGTATCTGAAGTGCAGCCTGATTTAGTCTTAATGGATATTGTGTTAGAGGGAGAACTCAGTGGAATTGAAGCCGCCAAACAAATCCGCGATCGCCTAGACATTCCCGTGATTTACCTCACCGCTTACGGCGATCAGGATACCGTGAATAAAGCCACTCAAACTGATCCCTTTGGCTACATTATCAAACCTATTGAACCCGATGAACTCAGCGCTGCAATTAAAATTGCCCTACGTAAACATAACCTGTTAAAAACCCTTAACCAAGCGAAAATAGAAGCGGAAGAAAACCAGCAAAGCAAATCACAAATGGTGTCCATGGTGTCTCATGAGGGTCGAAATTCCTTAACCGCCATCAAAACCTCTTCAGACATCATAGAGCGATATAGTGAACGGTTAAGCGACGCCAAAAAACAAAAGCACATCCAAAAAATCCAACTCGCAGCCGACCAGATGTTGTGCTTATTAGAAGATCTGCTATTTCTCAACAAAGCCGAATCTGGTATGTTCACCCTTCATCCCAGTTGGGTTGATTTAGAGACCTTTTGTCAAGAGATAGTGGAGTCATTTGAAGCGGGAGATGATCAACCGACGATCAGGTTTACATTCCTGGGCGAATCGAACGCTTATCTGGATATGAACTTACTCAGACATATCCTGACCAATTTACTCAGCAATGCGATCAAATACTCTCCTAATAGCGGTGAAGTGAGATTTGAGATCACCTCTGCTCAGAAAACCGTTAGTTTTTGCATTCAAGACTCTGGGATTGGCATTCCCCCCGAAGACTTACAAAACCTCTTTACTGCCTTTCACCGCGCCCAAAATGTCGGTCAGATCAAAGGAACCGGGTTAGGACTATCAATTGTGAAACAATGTGTTGATTTGCATCAAGGAAGCATTGACGTAGACTCCAAAGTTGGCGCTGGGACTACTTTTACCGTCACCTTACCCGTACTAAACAACGAGATAGCTCCCTTAGAAAAACAAGCCGAATTTGCCTAATTCAGTAGGTATAGTGCTACGGGGTACGGAAAGGATATCACTTAGTCCAAGAGAGAACAGGGAATAGTAAAGAATGTCCACGTCCTGTCTTAGTACTGCTATATTAATCGGGTAGAGTTAAGGTAAATGAAATCATCGCCTGCTGTGAATTGTCTAAAGGCTGACTCGCCACCTCAATTGTGCCATTGAGATGATTGACCAAACACCTCACTAATGCTAGTCCTAATCCGGTTCCGGGAACAGCCTGCTTAGTGATTCCTTGACCGCGCCGAAATTTCTCGAAAATATAGTTAATATCGGTTGGTAATATACCGTCACCGATATTGGTTAAGGTTAACACCAGTCGATTGACCGCAGCATGAACATGGTACTCAACTTTGAGCGAAACCGATGTATCAGGATAGGAATATTTGCCAGCATTGGTTAACAATTCCAACAGGATACGGTTTAAACTTTCTGGATCAGTGTGAATCATCAACGAGTTTAAGGAGCAATCTAGATTCAATGTCAATGACTTCGACGCCCATTTCTCCTGAAAATCCTGGGCTAATGTCTGGATTAGCAGGATTACGTCAATAGATCGCTTCTGGATATAAGCGGGATTGGATTCGAGTTGCTGTAAACTAAGTAAATCATTAATCAGATCGATTTCTTGATTACACTGTTGCTCAAGAATGTCTAAATATTTTTGCCGACGCTTGGCGGGGAGTTTGGGTTGGCGCAACATGCGAATTGCCAGACTCATCGCCGTTAACGGTGTTCTCAGCTCATGATTCATGGTACTAATGAATTCTTCTTTAAGCTGATTTAATTCCTGAAGCTGATCCACCTGCTGGCGGATGCTTTGATGTAACTGGGCGGGAACGGTTAAACAGGGAGACGGCTGAACCGAGTGATGGTTAAGGTGGGAAGGTTCTGGCGTTTGGCTTTGATGCTGGTGAATCAACTCACTCAGTTGCGTCGCCACCCATCTGATCCATTCAATGTCATCCCCTTGCCATAAACGCGGCTGATCCTGTTGGACAACCAAAAATCCCACTCGTTTCAGGTGTTGAGAACCATTGCTAAAGGTGTGAAACAGGGGAACCATTAACACCCCATGGCTAATCGCCTCCTCAAATAGGGAGATTTCTTGAGTTCCGATTGGAGTATTTGCCCAATCCGCGATCGCAACCGATTCAGGCGTCTGTTTCCAAGCCTGTTGGCATAAGCCAGAGTCGGATAACCGGAAGGATTGATTGAGTAATCGTTGGGAGTTTAGCTGAACTGATTGATCAAGCGTAGGGGTAAACCATTCAGCAACAACTTTAACCTCAATTGGTGGCTGATGCTTGCCATCTTGATGCGATTGATCGAGAGCATGATTATGATTAAATAGCAGTAGCCAACCCCGATCTGCCTGAAGTGCTTGAGTGGTACTAGCAACCACTTTTGCCATTGTCTCATCGAGATTGCGATCGCTCTGGATAAACTGACTGAGTGGGGAAAGTAGCGTCTGGTATCGTTTAGACTGATCGACTTGCTGGGTAAGCTGAACGTGAGCGATGGCAACGGCTACAGATTCAGCCACCTCACTTAACCGTTGTTTCTCCTGTATTGTCCAATCATAAGGCTGCGATCGCCCTAACAC
>CAKZMA010000974.1 GCA_937127375.1 uncultured Coleofasciculus sp.
ATCGAGGACAGACGTTATCAAAGATGAATGATGAAGTCTATTCCGGCTACCTCGGTGTTCCCTGTTTCCCTAATTGCCTATGAGTTCCTCCGTAGAGAATCAGCAAATCCAACAAACCCAATCGTCATCTCTGACACCTGCAATGATTCAACGGGTGAAAGAAGGATTGAGTGCAGCCCGCGATCGCAGAGTGCGTTATGCTGTCGAAAATGCTAGGAATAATCTGGACGCGATCGCGAATGGGGAGTCAGATCAGCGAGTCAGGGGAAAAGTAAGGCGTTTCATTCTGCGATCGTTCATTCATCTGCTGTTCCCGGTGCGAATAGAAAACCCGGAATATATCCCCACTCAACCTGCATTACTCGCCGCCAACCATCTCAATCACATTGATCCATTACTGATTCTCGCCGAAGTCCCCGGACATCCCTACTACTACACCCCGGCTGATGCTCGTACTCTCTATAACCATTGGTGGAAACGCCGGATTTTGGGTTGGGCGGGGGGTGTCATTCCCTTAGAACGGCGCTGGAAAGAAGAAAAAGCAGTTATTGAAGCCGCCCAAGCAGGGCGCGAAGACTTAGCCGACTTAGCCGCCGCGATTGAAGAAGATGTACCTAGCAACGCTGGATTAGGCACTATGCGACAGCTAGAACGGGCAATGCAGGCAATTTTTGCCCGTGGGGATGGCGTTTTAATCTTTCCAGAGGGAAGACTGGGTGAGGTTGAAGGTGAATTACAATTGCCCTTAGCGCGAGGTGGGATTATGTATGCGTTGCGGGCGGGCGTACCCATTATACCCGTAGCCTTGATTGGCACTCATGACCTTTATTTTCGCAAGCGATTAACCCTGCGATTTGGCGAACCTTTGCACTTTCCTCAATCCAAACGCCCCAAACCGAAGGAAGTCCAAAAGGCAATGGAAACGTTAGAAGAGGCGCTGATTAAACTATTACCGAATAATTATCAAGAACCCAACCAACCTAAACCTCTGCGTCATTGGCTCAATTGCCTATTGTTATAGGGTTTCACTACTATCGTTTGAAATGGTGCGTTACGCTTTGCTAACGCACCCTACTGGACTGACACAGCTAAAATTGTGGGATAGATTTGACGGTTAAACTGGGCGCAAGCCTTGCGCCCCTACAATTCTAATCAACCAATTAAGGTGTGCCACGCCACTACATTCGCTAAACCTACCTCGACAGACAGCAAGCAGTCTTCAACAAAGGACGTAGCTTGCTTCTCAAGGAAAGCGAGTATGACAAATGACTAAGGACAAATGACAAATGACTAACACTGATTTAGCCTTCACACCCGCCATAGAACAAGCGCAATTAATTCGCCAAGGTCAAGTATCTCCCTTAGAATTAGTCGAACTGTATTTAGCCCGCATCCAACAGTTTAATCCTCAATTGGGCAGTTATTTTAGTATCGCCACGGATATGGCGCTAGCGGATGCCAAAGCCAAGACTGAACAGTTGACGCAGGTAAGAGATAGTGCTGAACTGCCCCCTTTTTTTGGCGTACCTATTGCCATTAAAGACCTCACCGCTGTCCAGGGATTACCCTGTACCTACGGCACACCGATTCTCAAAGATAAAATAGCACCTTACGATGATGGCGTCGTCGCCCGGATTAAACAAGCCGGATTCATTATTTTAGGCAAAACAGCCACCTCAGAAGTGGGTTCCCTTCCCTATACCGAACCCCCAGGATTTGCCCCCGCCCGTAATCCTTGGAATTTAGAGTACACCCCAGGCGGATCAAGTGGGGGGTCTGCTGCGGCTGTTGCTGCTGGATTATGCCCCATCGCCCAGGGGTCTGATGGGGGCGGTTCAGTGCGTGGACCTGCCTCCTGCTGCGGCGTGGTGGGGATTAAACCTGCACGGGGTCGAGTCTCGTTTGCCCCGGTGGGCGATCGCCAAAATGGAATTGCCGCTAATGGTTCTATAGCCCGCACGGTGGCAGATGCGGCGGCGTTGCTGGATGTGATGTCCGGTTATATTCCCGGTGATCCCTATTGGTTACCTGATCCAGAGGTATCGTTTCTGGAAGCTACTGGTCAACCCCTGGGTCAATTGCGAATTGCTTTTTCTACAGCGATACCCCCCCTAGGGGATGCCGCAGAAGTTTGTCAGCAAGCGGTGCATGAAACGGCGCGACGCTTGGAAGAGATGGGGCATCAGGTGGAACCGGGTTGTCCTGATTTTAGGGGTTTAATTGAACCTTTTCAAAAGGTGTGGCAAGCCGGGGTAACGGCGACAGGGATTCCTGTAGCGGCGTTGAGTCCAATGAACCAGTGGATTGCCGCCCAATCGGGTTCGGCGGGGGAATATTTGCAAGCCGTTGCCCAGATGCAGATTATATCGCGACAGATTGTCGGATTTTTTGAGCATTTTCAGGTGCTAGTGCTTCCGGTTTATATGCACCCAACGATTCGGGTGGGGGAATGGGCGGATTTGAGTCCAGAGGAAACGTTGCAAAATATTATTCGTTGGGTTGCACCTTGTCCTCCGTTTAATGCCAGTGGATTACCCGCGATCGCACTTCCGACGGGATTTGATTCAAAGGGTTTACCTGTGGGGGTTCAGCTTGTGGGACGCCCTGCGGCTGAAGCCACGCTGATTGCCTTGGCGACTCGGTTAGAAGCAACAAATCCGGGGATTCACCAGCGTCCAGCGTTAGTGGTGTAAAGAATTATAAACCTTGCAATCCCCATACTATCGTTTTTCCAATGTAGGGGCGGGTTTAGGGACAAAATTAATGAAGCCACCAATCATCTTTCTACGAAACCCGCCCTGCCCCACCCTTTCACCCCGACATTTTTAATAGGCGATCGCGGTTGGAAATCTGCTGATTTTTGTTGTTCGGTTTGGGATTAATTGATTGTCTGGCGGTGGAGGAATGGACGGGTGCAAGTTGTTGATTTTGAGTTGTTAATTTATCGGTAAGGAGGGCGGGTTTTGTTGTTGATTTATCGGTGGGAGGGCGGGTTTTGTTGTTCCGTTATCGGTGAGGAGGGCGGGTTTTGTTGTTGATTTATCGGTGGGAGGGCGGGTTTTGTTGTTCCGTTATCGGTGAGATAGGGCGGGTTTTGTTGTTC
>CAKZMA010000975.1 GCA_937127375.1 uncultured Coleofasciculus sp.
TTGGTGCGTTACGGCGCTAACTCATTTAATCCTCACGATTGATACTAAATCAGCGCCTAACGCACCCTACATCGACTATCTGAAGTTACTACCATCACTCCGCAAGAGCCAGAGAATTTAAGGTTGAAAGCGAAGGTTCTGGAGATCTCGGACTTGGGCAATTATCTCAAAGTCCCGATCATTGTGAACCAGAAGCAAATCATTTTCCAGCGCTGCTTGAGCAATACAGCAATCGATTGGACTGCGAACAGTTAATCCTTGACGACGCAGGTCATAGTAAATACGTGCAGCCGCTTGCCAAGAAGAAGAAGTGAGTTCAACGTAATCTTGTGCTTCAAGATAAGTAGAGAGAATTGTCCACTCTTGTTCGTTTAGGCTCCCTTGCAGCAGCTCAAGCTGAGTAAAGCGGGTAAGTAAAATTTCACGATCTGCGATTAACGTTTCAAGTTGCTGGCGTACTTGACCACTGCGATCGCGGAAGACGCTGATCCAAACGGATGTATCAATCAGCAGCATAGCGAGTTTCGCGCATAGCCTTGTGATCAAAATCAGGAACGAACTGAATTTGCCCTGTCAGATCAAGCAAATTTTTCTTGCGGCGAGATCGTACTAGCTCTTGCAAAGCAAGGTTCAGTAACTCTTCTTGGGTAGTGAGTTTTGTTAATTTTAAGGCTTCGTTGAGCAGAGCTTCATCAAGGTTAAGAGTGACTTGCATAGGTGGCAGTAACTAAATCAAAAGTGCTTTTAATATTTTACCTAAAAATTTACATAGTTTCATGGTTTCTTCATAGTGGCATGACCCACTTAAAATGGTGAATTAGAATTGTAGGGGCGCAAGGCTTGCGCCCGGTTTAACCATCAATCTATTGCACAATTTTAGCTGTGTCAGTCCACTACGTTGATGATGAAACGCTTGAGTTCCCCTTCTCCCACCCCCCTCGTTCCCCCCTACGAGAAGGGGGAGGACAGAGGATGCTTCGCATTTTGTTTCATAGGAGAAGGGGTTAGGGGAAGAGGGTGAAGTACAAAGGATTTAATCCTCCAAGCGATCGCGGAAATAATTCCGATATAAATCACTCCTCGGAATTGCTTCATTCCCCTCCAACTGCACTAACCCCATACTATCTAATTTAAACGCCAACTCCGCATCTAATTCCACTGACTTATTTTTAACCACCACCTGACGAAACGCTTCCTTTAACTTAGGATATTCCTTCAAATTCCACCAATGACGCCGCAAATGATCACTATAAATCCCCGCCTCTGTTCCTGCTGTTTCTGCTAACTCCGCTAATGTCACATCCTGACGCCGTAAATGATATAATGCTTTTTGTACTAAATAGGGATGTCACCCGACTAATTGGGTTAATTCCTCAACCTGAGTTGTTGTCCAATTCAGTCCATAACGTCCGGCTAAATCTAACACCTGCTCGGTACTAAACTCCGGCAACTCGACATTTTTGCCCACATTAAACGGCGATTGATTAATATCCAACGGCACATACACCTCGGTTGAATGGACGACGACTAACCGCAATTTTTCCCACAATTCACTACTAAAATCACCATACCGCGCCCCCTCATACCAAGACCGCAATAAGGCAAAAAAGTCATCAGCAATGGCTCGATGGGGAAACACCCGATCCACTTCATCTAACCCCAAAACCAAGGGCTGGTCAATTTCTTCTAATAAACATTCCTCAAAATAGGCTGTACATTTATCCTTACTGCCATACCCAATCCAATACTCCTCTAACTGATTTAACCGCTTGAGTCGTCGCCCCACCTGTTCACAGAACCAGCGCAAAAATTGATCTAAATTGCCTAAAAGCTGACTATCTGCCCGTTGTAAACTTAAGGGAATGGCATGATACCCTTGTTCTTTGGCATGATGCAGAATTCGCGCCATCAATGAGGTTTTTCCCATCTGTCGGGGGGCTTTAATCCGAATCAAACTACCGGGTTGTAAAATTTCTTGATAACAATCGGTTTCTATCGGCAAACGTTCCACATATAACCCAGATTTGAGTGAAACCGCCCCTCCCGGTTCTCGTTGTAATTCCGGTTCCGCTACAGGTAAGGGAGGAAAATCGGGACTGGCTACGACAGGCGCAACGGGTTCTGGAGTTTCCACAGAGGGTGTCAGCCAAGGTTCTCCCCCATCTAGGGATATCAACGCCAACAGTTCTTGCACAATCGCCGATGTATCGTCAGGAGAATGCCATTCCCGTTGCTGAATCCGCTGTAAATACCCGCGCAGGTCATAATTTAACGGGGAATCCATGGGAAAGTTAACCCGAATTGGCAGAATCATCGGTTTCTTTTCTTCCCGTCTATCCCGCAATTCCCTCGCCCGTCGCACCTCCTCGGTCACCATTTCACTGGTTGCCGATTGGGAGGATAATAGGAGGAGAAAATAATCACATTGCTCTAATTCCTGATCAATTCGTTCCGCCCAATTTTCCCCTAACCGAATACTCGCTCCCGCCATAAACGGTTGATGTCCAGCCGCTTTCAAGGCTTCATAGAACTGCTGCGCCACACTTACATCGGGATCACGGCTGCGGTAGCTGATAAAGATTTTGGCAGTTT
>CAKZMA010000976.1 GCA_937127375.1 uncultured Coleofasciculus sp.
TCTCTCACGGGATCTGGCAATTTTTTCATTTTTAATACCTTCAATTCCCTGGATTAATCGCTGCCATGAATAATTATCTAGACAGGACAACCCTTTGATGGCTGCCTGGATTGTTTTAAATTTGTTGAGGGCATATTCAGATTCATCAAAACCCGTTAATTGGAGGAATTGATAGTAGTCGATATGCCAGTATATAGCTCCTAAAGTCTCAAAGAATTCCTGCCAATTAACTGAAGGTTTATTGGTTGGCTGCATTTTGGGTAACTATTGAAAATTAGATGTGGCTAATCAAACAAGGATAACTGCTGGAAACTTGTCGGTTCGGGTTGTACCTGTTCGACTGGCTGGTGTTGATTTGTTCTTAAGGATTTGCGCTGGCGCTTTCCTACTCCTCGCTCAGCGGCGAGGAGTACCACTCGCTGGCGGATGTCCCGTGCTAATTCTTCATAGTCTTGACGAATTTGGGCATAAGTAATAGGATGATTTATGCCCATTAATTCCCAGAATGTTTGACCCGGTGGCAGTTTTTGATGTTGGGTCAAAACTTGATTACCCAGATACATATAAACTTCGTACCAGCGATGTGATAACGGAGCTTGCATGGTGGCAGGGTACATAACTGCCAGAGCTTCTTCAGGCGTTGCTAGTTCACCGATTTCCCCAGCGTCGATTTCGGTGGCGATTGATTCAAATCGAGCTAGGGGAATGGCTTCAAGTAGCCACTGGGGAATTGTATCTTGCCAACCGCTATTGTGGGTAATAATAGGTCCGGCTAAGTATCTTTGGTGAGGAAGGCGGCATCCGGCTAATTCTAGCAAACAAGCGGAAAATTGCTTATCCATCCCCATTTTTAGGAGGGCTTTAATGGCAGCTATTGTACTTGGACTGAGACAGGGAGTAGAGGCTGATGTTTCTAGGTTGAATAGAGGTAAAGTTTGGCTCATCGCAGGAGTTGTTTGGGTGTAAAAAGCACTAGAAAGGAAAAATTAATTGGATGGCTGGGCGATAAAGTTAAAAGCGTTAGTTGTTGAACCGTAGGGATTGCTGCGATTAATTAAGTAGCAAATAAGTTCGGTGGGGATTCCCCAAGCTTTGCATTCCCAAACTGTGGTCAGCCTTTCCGAAGGTCTAACAACAGCACTGGTGCAGAGTGAATGAGTCAGAATAGCATCCCTAAAGGCTTTGGCTTCCGTCTCTGTTTCAAAGCCAAAATAGGAAACCTTTCTGGAACCATCTGGGGCGGTAATGGTGGCAATTCTTTTCGAGAGGATGTTGAATCGCCACCCATCAGGAGTCAAATCAATTCGTTTGACGGTTATTGAGTTTTGAGTCATGGATTAGAGTTCAACTTCTGGAATGGAAACCACATAATCTTTTACAGATAGTTGACCTTGAAGAAACGCGGTGAGAGGGTCTTGGTCGGTTGGGGTAGACGTATTGATTCCACTTGGCTCCCTCAGTTGGCTCAGGGTTGTTTCAAGTCGGTCTTTAAATGCATCGTGTTGTTCCTGACTGTAGCCAAATCTCAGACATTTGGGTGACACTTCATCTGTGAGGAGCCAATAGGTTAATGAAATCTCTTCAGCTAAATAGGTGTCAGTGTCAGCTAAAAGATAGAGTTTAAGCTGTGTATGCCAACTGTTTTCTAGATACTCTTGGTGAATTGGGTAAACTGTCCAATCAATAATTTGAGCGGATTGGTAATTTCGGATGATTAAATCACAAGTTGACGACAAAATAATGTCACCATACATTACCTGTATTTGCTCATCCCAAGTTTTCCTGTTCCCCGGACTTCTCTCAAAGATTTCCGGCGCATTTTGGCTTAGCTGATTAACCCAATGCTTAAGCATTGGGTAATTTGCCAATAATGAATCCACGGGTAAACCCATTAGGTGCTGTCTGATGATTTGGTGGAACTGCCGTCCCAACTCCAGCCGCTCTTTTTGTTGTGGGGGTATCGTAGGAGCGACCCACCCTTGGTAGACTTTGTGGAACTGGTTTTGGTCTTTTTCTAGTAAGTTCAGAAGATTTTCATTAAGGTAGTAGTGCATGGGGCGCTATCCATTTTAATTTCGCTCTCCTTGCAGCGCGGAAGCGCCCCTATTACAAATGAATAAAGTGCAATTTCGATCAAGGTTTTATCTTGTCCGAAATTAGAGTTGAATTCTTTCTTACTTCTGCCCTCTGCCTTCTTAAACTAATTCCAAATAACAAACTTTGAACGGGTTTCCAAATCTTCTGTGTCGTAACTCAATGAGTTCAATTTCTGAGTGGCAATGGCTTTATAATTTAGTCGGAGTAAAAGCTCATCCCAGTTAGCGGGAGGAAATTCCAAGTCCACGGTGGGGTCAATCAGGGGCAATGTAGAATGGCGCTTTAAAAGTTGTGGGAGATTCACGTCAGGCAACGGTAACGCTTCAAAGGCATAGCCAAACCAATGATTACCCCGACGAGATGTTTGGGGGATTAAAGTGACTTTAGTAAGAACCGAGGATATTTCACGTTCTGTGATGTAGTGTAAAAATGAAGACAAAGCATTGGATTTGCCACTGTTGAGTAAAGTAAATGACCAATTCAGTTCAGCATTTAAAAAGCACAACCCAATCCAATCTTGCTCTGGCATATTGGGAAAGGGTTCGCCTCGAACGGGTGGTGTGGTATGGAGAATTATCATGTCTAGGGATTCTCCAACGTCTTCTAGGCGGAAGGGGGACTCCCTTACTCGATAGATGTGTCCTGATGCTCGATTTAAGCGGTATCGTTGAATTTGCATGGTTAAACGGTTTAAAGATTAAAACGTGCCAGAAACTTTCTAGTCTTGGCACTTTTATGGCAGGCGCGTTAGCGCTGAAAACACTTGTGTTAACTGTAAAATTTGGCAAGTGTGTTGGGTGACGTGTAGGATGAGCGAGAACTACCAACTCCGGCATGAAAATAGGTAGCAAAACGCTTCAGTCCCCTACTAAGAG
>CAKZMA010000977.1 GCA_937127375.1 uncultured Coleofasciculus sp.
AGTCCGCGCAGGCGGACTTGGTTTGTGTAGCTGCGACTTCTAGTCGCCAGAGTAAATTACCCGACAATCCATCACACCCTTTTGAATCGAGGCGCGAAAAAATATCGGTTTTGCTCCTTCTGATGTAAACTCAATATGATGCAGCATTAATCCTAAATCGGTAGTTAAATCAATGGGCGTTTCATTATCCGTTGGCTGACTAAAATACGCCACGAATTCTCGACAGCCTAAATAGGGTTGCTGAAAACATTGCCCCTTGGCTAATCGGCGTTTAAATATTTCCAGATATTTAGTTAAGGGATCTGTTGCATGAGACTGACGCTGCATCTGAATCGTGACTAAATAGGCGACATCGTTTAAAATAAGGGCATGTCGCTGAGTGCGATCGCTCTCAATTTCTAGGATTCCTCCACTTTGGGCGGTACGGTGAGATTGGCGTGATTTTAGGCTATTCCGTAGAATCGAAGCTTTCTGAATCGATTTGAGAATATTAATCTGAATCACCTGATACTGAATTTCTGGTTTCCAGAAAATAGACTCGGCGATTCCTTGGGCGGCTGAGGGAGTAATTACATCGTAGGTGACTTGTTCAGTTTTAAATTCGGGGCGGGTAAATAAAGCGCGATCGCCCCAAATTTTGAAGGTGATTTCGTTGGCTTGGCTACTCATCTCCGGTTCGGTTGAGGATTCGGTATGATTACCTTTATAACATTTATAAATGAAAACCCCCTCACCCCCAGCCCCTCTCCCACCAGGGGAGAGGGGAGCAAGAGGGGAGCAAGAATGAATTAGAAATACCCAACCATGACTTCAGAATCTCCACAAACTCATTCTATAATTCCTGAACCATCGCCTCAGTCTATTACCAAGATTTCTCGCCCTCCTCGCCAAGATGGAACGGTTCAAACAGTTAAGGAACACTTAGAAGAAACAGGCGCGATCGCGGCGGCTGTTCACCCCCTAGCTGAAATCGCTGGAAAATGGCATGATTTAGGTAAATTTGACCCCACTTGGCAGCAGTATTTACAAGCAAGTATGGCGGGGAATAAATGTAAATCTCCTGGACATGCTATACATGGCGCATCGTTAGCCTGGAAAAAAGGACTTCATGGCGTAGCCTTTGCCATTTTAGGACATCATTCTGGATTACATAATCTCGGTGGCGCAGATGGTATCCAGCAGAAGCTGAAAGGTGATCAGCATTGGCAATCTATCCAGGCGATCGCACAAAAAGAATTAGGCGATAATTTCTTTACTTGTCCTTCCCATAATCCAGAACATCGCCTCACCGAAGACTTATTAATTCGGATTATTTTCTCGGCGTTAGTTGATGCGGATCGAGAAAGTGCTGCCCGATTTCTGGGTGACTGGGATACCGTTACACTTCCCACTATAGAGCAATTAATCCCCCAATTTGAAACCCACTATCACCATCTAATTCAAAATGCAGCAGATACCCCTATCAACGCCATCCGCCGAGATATTTATCGCCATTGTCAAGCCGCCGCCACCCTAAAACCGGGATTCTTTCGCCTCACCACTCCCACAGGTGGAGGTAAAACCCTAAGTGTTATGGCATTTGCCCTCCATCATGCCCAAAACTACCAGCAAAAACGAATTATTTACTGTCCCCCGTTTACCAGTATTATTGAACAAGCCGCCCAAGTTTACCGAGAGAGTTTCTCGGAAGATGCCGTATTAGAACATCATAGCGGTGTGGTATTTGATACCCATACCGATGAATTACACCATTACCAATTCGCCGCCCAACGTTGGGATTATCCGATTATTGTATCCACAACGGTTCAACTGTTTGAAAGTCTCTTTAGTCGCCACCCCAGCCAATGCCGAAAAGTGCATCGCATTACCAATAGTGTGATTATTTTAGATGAAGTGCAGGCATTACCGACAAAGTACCTCACTCCGATCATGTCCATGTTACGGGGATTGGTGGACAATTGGAATTGTTCTGTGGTATTCTGTTCAGCAACTCAACCCTGGTATGGGATTCTCGATCTGCCGGAAATTCGCGATATTGTACCGCTAAATCAGCGTCAAAACCACGCCAAAACACTCCAGCGAGTCGAGTATCACTATCAGTCACAAGCCTGGGATTGGCATGATTTACTCCAGGATATCCGCCAACGTTCCCTGAAGAATGCCCTCGTTGTTGTTAGTGCTAAAACAGATGCCCGTCAGGGATTTGAGGTATTATCGGAACGGGGAAATACCTTTCACCTGAGTACGAATATGTACGCCGCCCATCGTCGCCGGGTACTCAACCAAGTGCGCGATCGCTTGAACCAGGATTTGCCTGTTTATCTCATCAGCACCCAATTAATCGAAGCCGGAGTAGATATAGACTTCGCGGCTGGGTATCGTGCGATCGCGGGCTTAGATTCCATCATCCAAACCGCAGGACGAGTCAACCGTAATCATAAATCAAATCACGCCATTCTTACCATATTTGAACTCAAAAATCAAGGGTTTCCGCAGCAAGACCGGGACAAAATTCAAATCACCCGCAATTTACTCAAAGCGGGTCAATCTTTACACGATGAAGCCAGTTGTCAAGACTATTTCAAAAGCTTTTTAGCCAATCCTGCGGTTAACTTAGATCAGCAGGAGATTCAAAAGCGGCGAGAAGGTTTTATGTTTAAAGATATTGATACTCACTTCCAAATGATTGAGGATAATAAGGTTAATGTGATTATCCCCCTAGAAGACACCGCAAAACAACTGATTGAATTAGCGCAAAAGCAACAGAGATTGAGTCAAAAAGAATGGCGACTCCTACTGCACTATGCTGTCGGCGTTACCCCAAAGCTAGCCGATGCTTACTCCCAAGAAATATTCCCCGGCTTACGAGTTTGGCAGGGCGACTATAATCCTAATTTTGGTATTGTTACCGAATAGGCGATCGTTTCAGTGACGGGTTGGGGAAGGGCGGGTTTTGTTGAAAGGTTATTGGTTTCTGGGTTGATTTTGTCCCTAAACCCGCCCCTACATTGAATTTATTGTGCCGATATCAGATTTATAGATTAACCGGAAACTGGACAATAAAACCTAGCCGATTTTTAGGCGCGATCGCATCCCAAAGATATGGGGGGAAATTGGAGATTCAGGTGTTCGGTTGGCTGAGATGGTGGGGAAGGGCGGGTTTTGTTGAAAGGTTATTGGTTTCTGGGTTGATTTTGTCCCTAAACCCGCCCCTACATTGGATTTATTGTGCCGATATCAGATTTATAGATTAACCGGAAACTGGGCAATAAAACCTAGCCGATTTTTAGGCGCGATCGCCTGTCAAAGATGTCGGTATAAATTGGGGCTTTAGGTGTTCGGTTGGCTGAGATGGTGGGGAAGGGCGGGTTTTGTTGAAAGGTTATTGGTTTATCCGTTAATTTTGTCCCTAAACCCGCCCCTACATTGAATTTATTGTGCCGATATCAAATTTATAGATTAACCTTAAACTGGACAATAAAACC
>CAKZMA010000978.1 GCA_937127375.1 uncultured Coleofasciculus sp.
TTTGTTGTTCCGTTATCGGTGAGGAGGGCGGGTTTTGTTGTTCCGTTATCGGTGAATAGCTGAATTTAATCCCTAAACCCGCCCCTACAATTGTGGCTAAACCCGCCCCTACAATTGTCCCTAAACCCGCCCTGATAATTGTGGCTAAACCCGTCCTGATAATTGCGGCTAAACCCGTCCTGATAATTGAGTGATGTGGAGGGAATAATTTTGACTAAAATTAATTGGTATGCTGTCGGCACATTAATAGCAATTGGCTGGTTAGGACAAATTAATTCAACCGCTTGGGCAGCGTCTAAGAGAATAACAGAACCTTCAGTACCAACTGCCAAACGAGAACATGCTCAACTTCCCACCTTGCCACCTCCACAAGAAATTAATAGTCCCACAGAGGACGTAAATATTAATGTTCCCAATCCCTTTGCGCCACCGCCACCCCTCGGTTATCCAGAAGAATCACCGCAAAGAGTCCCGGATACTCAATTTAATGAATATATTCTCGGTATTGGTGATTCCATTGCGGTTACAGTAGAACGTTTTCCTGACCTTAATTTTTCCGGCACAATTGATTTACAAGGGAATATCTTAGTTCCCTTAGTCGGTAAAATTAATGTCCTCGGACTTACTCCCGACCAAGTTGAAGCGAAACTAGCCACCGCGTATAGTGAATTTGTGGTTGACCCCGATGTTACCGTAGTTCTAGCCGGATTGCGTCCCGCCACAGTCACCATTGCAGGTGAAGTGACTCGACCTGGCTATTATTCCCTAGCGCCCGGTTCTCAGCTTACGGCGGCTCTACAAGCGGCTGGCGGAACCACGAATCTGGCTGATTTGCGTACTGTCATCGTGCGTCGGCGTTCTCCTGTGGATAATTCGATTATTGAGCAACAGATTGATTTATTTACACCGTTGCAAAATGCGACAGCCTTACCGGATATGCGTCTCCGAGATGGGGATTCTGTAGTCGTATTGGAATTAGAAATCGGTACAACTATGGATTATGACCGCAGTCTCGCCTCTCGCTCAACGCTGGCGACACCGCAAATTACGCTGCGAGTTTTGAGTTATCCTACTGGTCGAATTGGCAACCTGAATTTGCCCAATGGGAGTAATTTTATGGATGCATTGACCTCCCTGGCGCCGAGTTTGGACGATGCGAATTTAAGTGAAATTGCCTTAATGCGGTTTGATCCGGAACGGGGTAAGGTGGTGACACAGGAGATTGATGGGAAAGCAGTCCTCATGGGTGATTTGGCGCAAAATGTCCCCTTGCAGAATGAAGATGTTATTGTGGTTGGTCGTAGCCTTATCGCTAAAATCAACTATGCTTTGCGTTTAGTGACTCGACCCTTTAGTGATTTTCTCGGATTTCGCAACTTTTTTGAAAATGTCGGGAATGTGTTTGGCTCAGGGGATGATAATAATTAGGGCTTGCTAAATAAGCATTGTGGTGAGTGTAGAGACGTAGCATGCTACGTCTGGGAGCTGGGAAGAGATGCAATTTGTTATCCGGACAAGACGTTGCTCGTTGAATGGCTGCGCGATCGCATCCTTTCCGCTATCATCCTACAAGGGTGCTGAGCTAGAATACAAGCACAGACACTTTGACATCATTTATTTCCCTCAATTCAGTATACCCCCATTCGGTGCCTCCTCTCCTAGACTCCGCTTGCACGACTCGTTCAGTTAAATTGCTATGACTATTCCCTTAATTAAACGTTATTTAATCGCCCTTGATCGCTATAAATTTATTGGTATCGGTATTTTTGCTTTAATTACTGGCGGATCGGGCGTTGTGGCGATTATGCCCTCTCCCCCCAGTGCTGTGTCTTACGAAGCGGTTGGAATTTTGTCGGTGACTCCTCCGGTGAGAACCTTTTCGGAAACCGGAACCCAAATTCAGCAGCAGGGGGTGCAACTGGGAAAGGAGAATCTTTTAGAGGAGAACGTGATTAAAGCCACATCTATCGCTGTGGGCGCTGATCCAAAACAGATAATTGATAATGTAGATTTGAAGTTCGACAAGTCTGGAGGAGAGGGAGAAGGGGCGATTCCATCAATCATTGGAGTGTTTTACAACGATGATGATCCGGAGCAAGCCGCCAAAACTGTAGAAGTGCTGATGCAAAAAATGATCGAGCAAAGTCGTTTGATTAATACTGGACGACTGCAAGCGATTATTGACTCAATTGAAACACGCTCAGCGGAGGCGGAAAACGAATTAAAACAGGCACAAGAAGAACTGGAAACCTTTAACCGGATTGAAGGCGCTGCCTTAGCCTTAGCTGAAGATAACAGCTTGCTGGCACAAATTAATGCCAACCAACAACAGCAACGCCAAGTGCAACAGACTCTAGAAGGAATTGAGAGTCAGATGGCTAGCTTGCAGAGGCGGTTGGGGTTGACGGCGGATCAAGCTTATACCAACTCAGCCCTGAGCGCTGATCCCACCATCGCTGGCTTGCGCGGACAATTGCAACAAATTGAAACTCAGGAAGAACTGCTCAAGAGTCAAGGGTATAAAGACCAATACCCGAATGTGCAAGAGTTGCAGCGACAGCAACGCACGTATGAGGCGATGCTGGCACGACGAGCCGCTGAGGTGATTCAGGGGAACGGCAGAGGTGAAGCTTTAACCCCGCCGCAAATCCGAGCCGATAGCAGCCTTGACCCAGCTAGGAAACAGTTAGCTGATACATTGGTGTCATTATCAACTCAACGCGATACCCTGCAAGATCAACTGGAAACTACTAAAAGAATTGGACAGGAACTGCTCCAAGACTATCAACAGATTCCCACCAAGCAGCTTGAGCAGGTAAGGTTGGCGCAGCAGTTTCAGCTCAAACAAGACTTCTACAACAGATTACAGGCATCACTCATCGACGCCAAAGCCGCCGAAGCGGAAACCGTGAGCTATCTTAGCGTTGATCAGCCTCCGAATGTCCAGAAGAAAGGTGGGAAAGAATCAACCAATCCCATTGTCATCCTCGCCGGGGGAACCTTTGTCGGCTTAGTCGCGGCGGCTGGTGTGATTCTCATCCTAGCTATCTTGGATAGCAAACTCTACGCGGCGAAAGAAATCCAGCAACTGCTGGCACAACATGATGTCCCTGTCTTGGCAGAATTGCCTGTGGTGATGAGCATTGACCCAGATTTGGGACAAACGGGTATTTTACTCAAGTCAAGTTCACCTTATTTAGAGGTATACGAACGGTTCCGCAGTAAGCTTTGTAGTGGAGAGCATAAATCCTTGAAGGTGGTGTTAATCGCCAGCACGGTTAAGGGAGAAGGCAAAAGCACCACTGCTTATAATTTAGCGATCGCGTCAGCCCATGCGGGTAAGCGTACTCTATTAATTGAAGCCGATTTGCGCTCATCCTCCCAAGCCCATTTCCACCACGTCACCCCTGAACCGGAAGCGACGACCCAACCCTTACCCTACTACGGGTCTAAGAGTGCCTGTATTCAATTAGCCCCGAATATTGAGAATCTCTATATCGTACCCAGTCCCGGACCCCAAAAACAAGCCGCCGCGATCCTAGAATCGCGAGAATTTCAACAGCTTATCACTGATGCTCGCAGTCGCTTTGACTTTGTGGTCATTGATAGTCCGGCGCTCTCCCTGTCCAATGATACCTTGTTACTCGAACCCCTAGCTGATGGAATGGTACTCGTCACCCGTCCCGGCTACAGTGAGAAATCAATCCTGAATCTGGCAGCTCAAGAATTAACTGAAGCCGAGCCATCAGCGTTATTAGGGGCGATTATCAACAGTGCAGATACGTCGATTCCAGTCAGCGCTACTGAGGTTGAGGAGGATATTGAACTGGAGTATGAAGACGAAGACGAAGACGCTTTTGAAGATGAGGAATTAGAAGAAGAACAAGAGGAGCCAATTCCGACAGGGGCTACACGCTCTTGATGTCATTCGTCATTTGTCATTCGTCATTTGTCTTATGTCATTTGTTGATTAGGAAGTTCACCTTAGTAGGGGCGCTTTCGCTTTGCGCCTGATTCAATGGTAAAGTCGAGTCCAAAATTTTAGCTGTGTCAGTCCAGTAGGCAGAACCTTCTCGTACTCGCAATGGAGAACCCGAAGGGTAGAGTAATCCAATTGTTGGGTTAATCGGTTGGGTTTCGCGATCGCAAGTGTCCAACCGACACCCGACACCCCACACCCCACACCCTCATTAATACAGATTATAGAAAATACAGATGATAGAATAGAAATGTTAAGTTTTTTATACTCTATTAATCTCTGTGGTTTGGCAACTCTCCTCATTACCGGAATCCCCATCGATACCCAATCAAGACCGTCTTTCCCGTTGGAGAGAAAAACTCGTTGACAATTTGCCCCAAACCAAAAGAATTACCCAGCAGATCATCACCGCGATTGGCGTTGGTTTACTCTTTAGCTGGCTGCATGTCCCCGTCGGTTGGCTACTGGGTCCGATGCTGGTGGGAATTGGCTATGCTATCAGCTTAGGACGCCGCCAACCCTTACCTTCAAGTTTTAAACTCATCGGACAAATTGTTGTCGGTTTAGTTACAGCCACTCGCTTTTCTCCAGAAACCATTAGTGTGGCAACAACCTACGCCGTACCTTTGTTACTCTGTGTTTTGCTCACCGGAAGTCTGAGTTTATTTAATGGATATCTCTTAAGTCGTTGGGCTGGGATTGATCGCACCACCAGTTTACTCGGATTTATACCGGGTGCAGCGTCCAGCATTGTGGTTATGAGTGAAGAAATGGGAGCCGATGCGATCGCAGTTGCTCTACTTCAATATATCCGAGTCTTGCTGGTTGTGTTACTCATGCCCAGTGCGGCTACTCTTCTGGTTCCCGCCAACCCCGATACGCCAGTCACCACCACTGTCGCCCCAACCAGCACCTTAACAAGTTTACCCTTAGCGTTGAGTCTTTTAATTCTAGTGGGGTGCGGTATCCTGGGAATTTGGGCAGGAAAGCGATTCCGTCTACCTTCCCCTGGATTTTTCGGTCCGTTTCTAGTCGGACTAGCGGCGTTTTGGGCATTGCCCAATCCAGTGCAAATGCCTCAACCTTTATTTGCGGGTGGACTATTGCTGATTGGATTATCGGTTGGGGTACAGTTTGACTGGCAAACCGCCCGTAAACTCTTCAAAGCCGTCTTAATTGAAATTGGGTTAGTCACTGGGTTAATTATCACCTGTTTAGGGATTGGCTATGGCTTTCATTGCATCACCGATGTGGATATGGCAACGGCTATTTTAGGATTCACGCCGGGAGGAATCGAGGCAATGGTGGCTACCGTAATGCAGTTAGGAGGGGACACCGGATTGGTATTAGCCATGCAATTAACCCGGATGTTAAGTATCATTATGATTGCACCCTGGTTAGTGAAGTTTTTGGTCAAGCGTGCCAAAGCTTCAGATGACCAATACCTATAGCATCGAACCCGTTATCAACCAGGAAAAATTCACCCTTACGCCGGATTTTGACGCTGTTGCATCGGGAAAGTAGAACGCAATATTTCATCCACAGTCTCTAGCGTTAGTGCTTGTTGATCAGCCAAGGCTTTAATCGTCTGAGTGATTGCCTGAATTTGGAAGGGGTCGAAGTCTAATCCCAGTTGACTGGCGCGATTGGCAATGGCATGACGACCTGTGAGTTTATGATTAATTAAAAAGGAACGGGATAGTCCAAAATCATTGGGATCAATGGCTTCGTAAGTCTGGGGATTATTCAGCATGGCTTTAGCATGAACTCCCGCCTTATGGTTAAATGCGGCTGAACCAATAATATAATGGTTAGCTGGAATTGCCATACCCACTTTATCGGCGACAAGTTGATGCAGTGCTGCAAGTTGAGGTAGGCGATATTTCCACTGCAATTGTTCCGGGTTAAGCGTGTAGAGACGGGCGATGAGTCCAGCCAGGGGGGTGATCCCATTCCGTTCTCCAATTCCCAATACTGTAGTATTGATATGAGTTGCACCGGCTTCTAGGGCGGCGTAGCTATTCGCGATCGCACAACCTGTATCATTATGACCATGGAATTCAATATCAGTATTTGTATGGTGGCGCAGTGTCTGGACTAAATTAAAGACTTGATTGGGAGTCGCGACACCGACGGTATCCGCTAAACCGAAACGATTCACCATGCCGAGTTTATCGATAGCACCATAAACCTGGAGTAAATCCGGAAGCAAACTGCGAAACGAATCTTCTGTCGAAAAGCGCAACTCTGTTTTAGGACTTTGATCATGGATAAAAGTAATAACCTCCGTTGCCCGATCAACAATTTGATTTATACTCTTTCCATGACCAAACTGGCGCAGAAAACTGGACGTACCAAAAAACAGATTAATCCCATGAACGCCTGTATCGAGTGCTACTTTTGCATCCTCTAAATGACAGCGAATATGGGTCAGCACTTTGGTGTACAACCCCAATTGAGCTAAATGCTGACAATCTTGACGGGATTGCGGTGAAGCACAAGGGGAAGTAACTTCAATATATTCAACGCCGAACTGGTCAAGCGCCCTGGCAATTTCTATTCTATCCTGTGATGAAAAGTTAGCCCCACAAAATTGTTCTCCTTCCCGTAAAGTCGTTTCTATAATTGAAAATTGACTAGGTGACATTGATGTTGTCCTTTCCTTTGTGGTAACTTCTCACATCCATATCTATAGTATCGGAGCGTTTCAGGGCGGATTGCTTCTTAAACTACTGATTTTATAAATCTTTTCAACCTGTACCACCCTGCAAAAATTTATCTAGATTTAACAATCAATAGGGTATAAATCACTACAATATGCTTATTCTCAGATCGGGTACTCTGCTAAGTAGGTGGACACATTAAAGTTAACGGTTGGCAACGGCGAACAGAAACCAGTAAGGGTTTGAGGGGGATTTACAAAACTTAATGATCGTGCCGTTGTATGCCAGTCCGACTACTTAATCAGGAAATAAATTTGTCTGTCAAAGCTCAAGTAAGAATCGAACTTACCAGGTAAATTCTTGAACCCGTTTTAACGGGTTTAAGCTTTTAGCCCCAACTTTAGTTGAGGGCTTACAGCGCTTGAGGCTGTACCTCATCAACCACCAAATCTGCTGTAATTCTTTTTCAACTAGCTATTTTTCATTTTCCCGGAATTCGCTACTATTTTAGTCACCCGGCTAAACGGGGAAAAATATAATTGCCAAACGCTGTTGAACTCTTCCTCAGCCAATCCCACTGAAAAACTTTCCGGTTCTTTGGGAACATATAACGTTCCCGCTAGATAGTCCCAAATTGGAAAGATTAGTCCCAAGTTTTTATCAAAGTGTTTCTCTAATTGACTATGATGAATCTGATGCATAGCTGGACTGACTAGGATATGATTCAGATGCCAACCATAGGAAATCCAAACATGGAAATGGCGAAGATTTGAAGTCAGATGAAATATATAAACAATAACACTGACACCTGTTATAGTAAAGGGTTCAACCTCAGCCTTAAACGTATATCGGAATAAACCTGTAACCAACCCCAGCAAACAGGCTTTGCAGGTATAAATGATCATATCATCGACGGGATGATCTCGCTTTGCGGTTACGGGGGTTAGCACTTGGGCTGAGTGGTGAGTTTTATGGAATTCCCACAGAATGGGTACTTTATGTAACAAGTAATGTGCCAGAAAATAGCCAAAATCTATGGCGAAAACGACGGCAATTGTATAAGCGATTTGAGCGGTAAAAGTTACGTCCGGTTGTATTCTCGGTTCCCTGAAAATTCCGTAAAAGGATTGAGTTGTCAGTTTGGCTACTATTTCCGTTACACTAATCAGTAGCGTCAGACTGATAACGGTTTTTATCAGCCCATTAATGCAATAACACTGATAGTCTAAGATTGCCGATTTGTGAGTGTAAATTGAGTGAGGGAAACAGTAACTCAGTAAACCTCGCCAAGAAAAATTGACAGGATGTGGATGAGAGATTCGGTATAATCCCAAAAGCAGAATTAAACTGAATAAAATATAAATCCAGTAAAAATTATGTCCACTATCTAAAAAAGGAATACCGAGGTCAATTATTTCCTTGACGGATTCTGGAAGTGAATGAAACACTTCTTTGACCGAATCAATCATGATTTTTTATTGATTTTTACTTATCTCAAGGTTCAAGAAAGATTTTGGGAATCCCAAAACGATGGCTTGGTATCATCAGAGAATAATCCTAACAAAGGACCCAGAATAGCCCCAAAGATAAACCCGCCAGCATGCGCCCAGTAAGCGATACCACCATTTTCCATCCCCACATTGGCGGGGGCTTCTAACATGGCTAATCCATTAAACGCTTGCTGCAAGAACCAAAATCCCAGAAAAAATACAGACGGTAATCTCAGTGTGGTGAAAAAGAAACCAAGGGGAATTAATGTAACCACTTTAGCATTAGGAAACTTCAGAATATAAGCCCCCATCACCCCCGCGATCGCACCACTGGCACCCAGAGACGGAATCCCCGATTGGGCGGAGAAAAACCACTGGGCTAAACTGGCTAATACGCCACAGGTTAGATAAAATATCACAAACTTGAACCGACCCAATTCTTCTTCAATATTATTGCCAAAAATCCAGAGAAATAACATATTGAATCCCACATGAGTAAACCCCGCATGGAGAAATTGTGCTGTGATTAACGTCAGCGGTTCAGGTATCGGCTGATTTACCGTAATTCCGTTCAAACTCGCTGTCAATTCCTTGGGAACAACGGCAAATAGATGGAAAAATACATCGAGTTGTTGAGGACTTAACGTTAGCTCAAAAATAAAAATTAGTACATTTGTCGCAATCAGAATATAGGTAACATAAGGTGTAATTTTGATTGGATTTTCATCTCGTAATGGAACCACAAGCCTCTTTCTCCCTGATAAATCAACAATTAATTATTTAAGTAGGTTGATGGATACAAACAATGACAAATGACAAATGACGTAGCTTGC
Source organism: uncultured Coleofasciculus sp. (assembly GCA_937127375.1). Classification (GTDB taxonomy): domain Bacteria; phylum Cyanobacteriota; class Cyanobacteriia; order Cyanobacteriales; family Coleofasciculaceae; genus Coleofasciculus. The sequence continues at coordinate 8,966 of CAKZMA010000978.1, forward strand.
TTCTCAAGGGTAGCGAGTATGACGAATGACAAATGACAAATGACGAATGACAAATGACAAATTAATCTTCAGACAATAATCCAAATAAAGGACCAAGGATGGCTCCGAACACAAAACCGCCAGCATGCGCCCAATAAGCAATTCCTCCAGTTTCCGTCCCCAAATCCGTTTGCATACTGACACTCGCCACGCCACTAAACGCTTGTTGGACAAACCATAATCCTAAGTATAAAACAGCAGGTAATCGAATGGTGGTGACGAAATACCCTAAAAAGATCAAGGTATTGATTTGAGCCCTAGGAAACCTGAGAATATAGGCACCCATCACTCCCGCGATCGCACCACTCGCCCCCAGAGATGGAATCCCTGATTGCATGGAGAAAAACCACTGGGACAAAGCGGCTAGTATACCACAAGCAATGTAAAAGATGAAGTATTTAATATGACCCAGGCGCTCTTCAATGTTGTTGCCAAAAATCCATAAAAACAACATATTGCCACCAATATGCAAAAACCCTCCATGAAGAAACTGAGAACTGATCAAGGTCAACCATTCTGGCACGGGTTGATTGACTGAAATCCCCTCAAAGCTAGCGCTTAACTCTTTGGGTACAACCGCATACAGGTGGAAAAATGCATTAAGCTGGGGTGGTGTTAAAAGTAATTGATGGATAAAAACCGCAATATTTGCAGCAATGAGCGCGTAGGTTACATAAGGAGTAATGCGCGTCGGATTATCATCACTAATGGGGAACACAGTATGAATTATGAATTATGGAATCTCAAAGACAGTATTTGAGTAAAATTATACCAATTGCCTTTTCAGCGGCGATGCCCGACTGCCCATTCCTACGATACCCTACAGGGGGATTCGTTGAGCAAAACTGATAAGAACACTTTATCATATTAATTGGCAATCTCAATCACTTCAGGCAGATTGAGGAACCATCAGGGTGAATGAGTGGCTGTTGGAGTCAGGTTTTTGTAACGTTAAAGGCTAAGAGTTCTTACCCTTTAAGAATACCCCCTTAGCTGAACATCTAAATTCATGGACTTACTAGAGTACCAAGCCAAAGCCTTATTCCGTGAGATCGGCATTCCCGTCTTGCCCTCTCAATGCATCGACCATCCCAGAGATCTCAAGCAGTTAGACATTCCCTATCCCGTGGTTCTCAAATCCCAAGTCCCCAAAGGGGGGCGGGGTAGAGCGGGTGGTATCCGGACAGTGGAAAATACAATTGACGCGATCGCCACCGCACGGGCTATTTTTAATCTATCCATTCTCGGTAAATATCCCAACGTGCTGCTAGCGGAATCCCATTATGATGCTGAGCAAGAATTCTATCTAGCGGTTATCCTGGACTACACCTTGAGACGCCCCGTTTTGTTGGGTTCATGCCAAGGTGGTATCCATGTAGAAAACGTCATGGCACAGATGCAGCGAGTCGCCGTCGAGGAAGATTTTTCTCCCTTTTACGCCCGACGTCTAGCCTTCAAAATGGGACTGCAAGGTGATCTGATCGAATCAGTCAGCGATATTGTCCAGAAAATGTATCAACTTCTGATCCAAAAAGACCTGGATTTAGTGGAGATTAATCCCCTTGGCGTCAGTGCTAGCCATGAAGTCATGGCGCTAGATGGCAAAATTGCTGTCAATGATCACGCTTTGGGACGCCAATCCGAGTTGGCGAACCTCGCATCAAGCCTCACCCACACTCCCCAACCCGCCGACCAACCAACGGATCTGCAATGGACGGATAGTCAGGGAAATATTGGTATTTTGTGTAATAGTCCTTGTCTTGCTGCTGCCACATTGGATTTAGTGTACAAAGCCAAAGGTAAGCCAGCAAGCTGTTTAATTGTAGATGGTTATGCCAGTTGGGATGTACCGTCCGCCGCCTCTCCCGTCCAACAGTTACAAAATGCCTTGCAGCAATTGACGGACACTCAAAACATCCAAGTTGTCTTAGTGAATATTTTGAGCAACGAAGCAGCTAGTGAAGCCGTGGCTGAGGTAATTGCCACTTATCTACTATCGAAAGATGAAAATAACTCCGGAGTCAGTGCAGTAGATCCCGCCAAAACACCAGCTACAGGAAAATTGCACTCCCGTGACTCACGCAATCGTCGCCGCCGCCATCTCACTCCGAAATCTTTATCTAGGACAGAGTTACCTCACCTAGTCATTCGCTTAGCTAACGGCAAAATAGACACTATCCAAGACCGTTTAGCGGCACTCCCTGTACACTGGATGGGTAACTTGGATCAGGCAGTGGCACAAGCGATTTCTCTGGCAAGCTGAAAGAGTTGTGAGTGTGTAGGGGCGGGTTTCACTATTATCGTTTTTTTCCGCCCCGATGTGACTCAACCCACCCTGACTGAATTGGGAATGCGATCGTTGTGCAACATAAGACTTAGCTTGCTAGGAGAGAAGTGAGTGTGACGAATGACATAAGACGAATAACCAGTACTTATCGGTATCCTATAGTTAACCCCTTGCGCCAAACCTTTACTGATATTGTTGATCGCATCTACTACATTGCTGCATCCAACGCCTATGAAATTCACACCAGACATGAAAATCCTGGTTCAGGGCATCACCCAACCCATCGGTTCCTATTATGCCGCCCGCATGAAAGCTTATGGTACGAATCTAGTGGCTGGGGTTAGTGCAGGTCAGGGGGGACAGACATTGCATGGGATTCCCGTCTTTGACCTCGTAGAAGAGGCGTTATCCGAAGTTGGATATTGCGACGCCACGGTTATTTTTGCCGAATCCTACAGCGCCTTGGATGCAGCGTTAGAAGCAATAGACGCTGGCTTGTCACCCATTATTCTAGTGACTGGTGGTATTCCACCTCTAGATATGATTCACTTGCTAGCCAAAGCCCAAGCCAGGGAAACCCTGATTGTTGGACCGAGTAGTTCTGGGATTATTGTGCCAGGAAAACTTTTACTGGGGACTCAGGAGTGTGAATTTTATACGCCCGGTACAATTGGTGTGATTAGCCGAGTTAGTACTCTCACTTATGAAGTGGCTTTAGGGTTAACCCAAGCTAAACTTGGACAATCCATCGCCGTGAACCTCGGTAGTGAAGCCATTATCGCTTCGTCATTTCGTCAGTGGCTGGAGATTTTAGCCCAGGATAAACAGACAGAAGCGATTGTCTTAGTGGATCAGACGGGGGGTGATAGTGAAGATGAAACCGCAAAGTTTATTGCCCAAGCCATAGAGAAACCTGTTATTGCTTATGTCGCTGGACAATATACCCCTGAAGATAAACAAGTCGGGGATACCAGTGCCATTATCGCAGCTCAGTTATCAGGACCGATCGCGAATACGACAACGGCTCAACATAAGGTGGCGGTGTTCAAACAGACAAATATACCTGTAGCTGAGTATCCGTCCCAAATTCCAGACTTGGTGAAAAAGGCGCTTAAATATCATTAGCCAGGAGCAGAGGAAGCAGAGGAAGCTTGTAGAGACGTAGCATGCTACGTCTGGGAGCTGGGGGATAAAAATCTAAATTAGAGTTCGCCGCCATCAGTATGGGAACAGAACTTCAGCGAAAAAAATCAAATAGGGGGTGACACCCCCCACCCCCACAGTGCTATACTGTGTTATGTAGATGCACCCTGATGATCGGGAGAGTCGCCTAGTTTTAGGGCTCTCCTTTTTTGTTTGTCTGGATCAAGGTAGCTGCCAAGATTTATGTGACATCCTCCTACACCGCCACACAAGGGTGGAAAGCCATTTTTTGACCCAATAAGTGCTTTCGTTTTGGTGTCTGTTCGGTCAAAAACAAAAGCACTTTTACCTAAAAAGCAGCATCTCCCCCATCTCCCCCTCACCTCACCACTTATTCAGCAGCCCCTAAATAGGGGGTGACACCCCTCACCCCCAAAATGCTATACTATGTTAAGTAGATGCACCCTGATAATCGAGAGAGCCTATGATGGGCTCTTTTTTTTTCTCTTCTTCAAGAGTAATTGGTCAACTCAGCAACGTAAATAGGGGTGAGACCCCTCAACTAAACGGTCATGAATCCAAGTCAAACGAGTATGACGAATGACGAATGACGATCACAGCCGTTAACTTTAATTATCCCCACCTACTTACCATGACCATGACTTTACCTGAATCAAGCCGATTGCAATTGACCCCAGATTTGAGCATCTGTCGCCTCTTAAATGGCTTATGGCAAGTATCTGGCGCTCATGGACGCATTGAGCCCAAAAAAGCCATCCCCAGTATGTTTGATTATCTAGATGCTGGCTTTACCACCTGGGATCTCGCCGATCATTACGGACCGGCTGAAGATTTTATTGGCGAATTTAGGCGTCAACTGGTGGCGACTCGCGGCGAGGAGGCGTTAGCGAACATACAAGCGTTTACCAAATGGGTACCCCGCCCGGGTCGGATGACTCGACAATGGGTGGAGAAAAATATCGATCGCTCTCGCCAACGGATGGGAATAGATTGCCTGGACTTGTTGCAATTCCACTGGTGGGACTACCGCGATCGCAACTATCTGGACGCCCTCAAGCAGATGGCACAACTGCAAGCAGAAGGGAAAATTAAGCACCTGGCGTTAACCAACTTTGATACCGAACACCTAAAAATTATCATCGACGCCGATATCAATATCCTCTCCAATCAAGTCCAGTATTCCCTGATTGACCGCCGTCCTCAGGTCAACATGGCACCATTTTGTCAAGACCATGACATTAAACTTTTCACCTATGGCACAGTCTGCGGTGGCTTGTTATCAGAAAAGTACTTAGGACAACCTGAACCGGGTGGGGCAGAACTGTCTACGGCTAGCTTGAGAAAATACAAGAACATGATTGATGGGTGGGGCGGTTGGAGTTTATTTCAGGAATTGCTCACCGTACTCCAGGACATAGCCACTCACCATAACGTGAGTATCCCCAACGTAGCCGTGCGGTATATCCTCGATCAGCCAGCCGTAGCTGGTGTGATTGTTGGTGCGAGGTTAGGCATATCGGAACATATAGACGATAATGCCAGAGTATTTACTATGACCCTCGATGCCAAGGATAAGGAGAAGATCGAAGCCGTATTGGTCAAGTCTTATGATTTGTATCAAATCATCGGCGATTGTGGCGACGAATATAGGCGATAAGCCAGAAAAGACAGTCCTGAATCCGTGATCCGGGGAGAGTATATTCTAAACTCAAGAATAACCAGAACGATAGCAGACCAATGGAACACTCTCCCGTTGACGCCCAACCTGATGCTCAATCGGTGTCATCGGCGTCTCCTCATTGGACGCCATTTGATCGCACGATGATGCAACGGTGCATCGAACTTGCCCGCCGTGCCCTCGGACGAACTAGCCCCAATCCTTTAGTGGGTTCCGTCATTGTCCGGGATGGAGCGATCGTGGGAGAGGGATTTCATCCAGGTGCAGGTCAACCCCACGCAGAAATTTTTGCTCTCCGTCAAGCGGGTGACAAGTCTCAGGGAGCGACTATTTATGTCAACTTAGAGCCTTGTAATCACTATGGACGAACACCCCCCTGCACAGAAGCCTTAATTGCCGCAGGAGTCGCTAAGGTTGTCGTCGGTATGGTTGATCCCAATCCTCTCGTGGCAGGTAGTGGGATTGAGCGGATCAAAAAGGCTGGGATTGAGGTTGTCGTGGGTGTGGAAACGGAGGCTTGTCGTCAGCTTAATGAAGCCTTTATTCATCGCATCCTGCACAAGCGTCCTTGGGGAATGTTGAAATATGCCATGACACTTGATGGCAAAATTGCCACCGCCAGTGGTCACAGCGCTTGGGTTACAGGTCAAGAGGCGCGGCGGTATGTGCATCAACTGCGGACGGCTTGTGATGCCGTTATTGTGGGGGGTAATACTGTGCGTCTGGATAACCCTCATCTCACCAGTCACGATACCGATACCCACAATCCGTTGCGAGTGGTCATGAGTCGCACCCTAGACTTGCCGATCGATGCCCGTTTATGGGAAACCGCTGATGCTCCCACGTTAGTTTTGACCGAGATCGGAGCCAATCCGGATTTACAGCACCAGCTAGTGAACAAGGGAGTAGAAGTGATTGAAATGACGCCTCTGACACCCGCCAAGGCAATGGCGTATCTGTACGACCGACAGCTTTCAACGGTGTTATGGGAATGTGGTGGCACTTTGGCAGCCAGAGCGATCGCAGATGGCACCGTCCAAAAAGTACTGGCATTTATTGCTCCGAAAATTGTCGGTGGTATAACAGCGCCCTCACCTGTTGGGGATTTAGGACTAGCAAGGATGACAGATGCTCTGACGCTTGAACAAGTTAGTTGGCGTCAGCTTGGATCAGATTATGTTGTGGAAGGCTATGTGTCATGAATTTATAACATAAGACATAAGACTAAAAAATGCTTGAAGTGACCATTTTCAGCGTGTTAGTCGGCAATCTGGGTTGGCAGTCAGTGGTTGTCAGTACATGGCTGCGCTGGCGACAGATGATCGGGAGTCATCATTATCAGGAGGAGGAAGAGGAGATTGTGATGGGTTTTGAGGCAAAAGAAGACTCAGCGTTATTACAACAGCGACAAGCCAACGGCACGATTGACCGTATGAGCCATCCAGAACAACCTTCAGTAGACCCGCAACTGGTTGGCTGGGAATTCAAGATTGTGCGATCGCACCACGACTTATTTCATAAACCGGCTGTGTTTCAACAACTGTGTGAAGAAGAAGCCTTGGCGGGTTGGATTCTACTGGAAAAACTTGATGATCGGCGAGTCCGATTTAAGCGACTGATTGCGTTACGGAATATCATTGATCCCCAACAGCTACCGTTTGATCCCTACCGTTGTTATTATGGGTCGTCATGGACTGCCCGAAGTGGGTTGGCTCTAGTCGCCGTACTGATCGCGATCGCGATTCCTGCCTATCTGAGCTATACCCTCGTTTCCAACCTGCTACACGACTCTCCAGAGGCTTCACCCCCGTCTCCTTATCCAGATATACCAGCCCAAGATTTCCCACCTGCGCCGTGACGTGATTATCGTTAATCCTACTCTAACCCTTTAGCTTTAACTTAATAAAAATAAAGTGGATACCGCGATCGCACTCGCTCAGGCAAATGCGGCTCAAGCTGAAAACTCGTTAATGTTGATCGGGGAAGATGAACTCTACAACCCAACCATTCTCATTGAAGGCGGTGATGCGATCGCGGGAATGGTACTGGCTGTTCCTTTTGATCCAGTTCAGTAAATAGATGTTAATTTAAAAATTGAGCTTTTTAAAGAAAAATAGAAAAAAGCCAAGTTATCAAACAAAATTATCCTGAAATTGCCAATCCTCACCTGTTTTTTTCACTAAAGTTTAGTTAATTACGCCAAGTTTACATGGCAAAACCGAGTTTTTCCAAGGCGATCGCCAAAGCAGGATCATAGCGTAATTGGTCATGGTAATTGACATCTTCATAACCTAAAGCAATGCCGTAAACTCTTTGAGCAAGTAATTAATGAACTGAATAATCTATATAAGACAAATTTCGATAGTCTTGAAAACATTCTGCAAATCTTGCTGTAATTTTCAGTTTTTTATCTAATTCTGCTAACCAGACGATTCCCGCATTTGAAGTAATTTGACCGCCGTTAAGGTTAGTAAGAAGTTCTTTGCCTTTCTTTTTTCCAAAATTGTAAAAATATCCGTCTTAATTTATCTTTTCTGGCTTGTTAAGGAGGACTCGGATTTAGAGTATTGAAGGAACAACACACTGTTATGTGTGACTGGAGGAGCTAACTGAGGTCAAATCGCTGTCTGCCAAGGCTTTTAGAGTTTGCGATCGCTCTTTGTGTGAGAAATGCGGGCATAGCCCTCTCCTCAGCTAAGTCTCTCTGGCTCCAAAAACTATTACGCTTAACCACTCGCTTGACCCGTTCGATATACTGGGGGGAAATTATTCGCGATCGCGACATGACTCGATAGTAGAGTTAAATCATAAAATTAATAGTCATTTTTCAAATCTTGCTAGACTTTTAATTTTTCGTATAAACTAACAACAGTTTTTTGTTTAAATAGCTTGTATTTGCGCTTAATATAATCTCCTTCTCCCAACTTACAATCAGCGACAAAACGCGATCGCGAATGTGTTCTTTCAAGATATCCACTTTAGCGATATCAACCTGGCAATTGAGTAGCCTTTCCCAATTATTGGTGTCATAATTTATCAATTATCATCCTCCTCAGGCAACGCTGAATCTAACAATCGCTGCCAATCCTCATCGGTTGGCAATAAGCCTTGATATTCCTCTGGCACCTGCGGGTAAAGCTGATACGTCGCCACCCCAATCGGGTTCGTCTTTGACTTCAGACTAAACTCTACCTCTAGCCTATCCTGCTGTGCACAGAGAATAATTCCAATCGAAGGATTGTCATCTGGGGCACGTTCTTGCTCATTCAACACCTCCAGATAAAAATCCATCTTGCCTGCATATTCGGGGCGAAACCGTCCGGTTTTGAGATCAATCGCCACCAAACACTTCAAAAAGCGGTGGTAAAATAACAGATCGAGAAAATACTCATTCTCTCCCAAGGTCAACCGATACTGACTACCAATAAAACAAAACCCATAACCTAACTCAATCAAAAAATCCTTGAGTCGAGCAATCAAGTTTCGCTCCAACTCTTGCTCGTGAACCGCCTGAGTCAATCCCAAAAACTCTAAACTATACTGGCTTTTAAGGGTTTCTTCGGCTTGCTCTGCCAAATATTCTGGTAAGGTTGTCGAAAAGTTATGGCTTTTGTCTTGCTGGCTTACCTCATAGGCACCTGCTTTAATTTGGTTGAGTAGCACATTGCGCGTCCAACCTAAGCGAGCCGTCGCTTCCAAATAATAGTGGCGAGCCGCCTCATCTTTAATGCGCTGCATAATCAAAATATTATGACCCCAAGGAATTTCTGCAACAAGCTGTTTCAGAA